>JAGVPR010000254.1 GCA_020052115.1 Candidatus Eiseniibacteriota bacterium | reverse complement strand
CGGGCGCCGTCCTCGCGTTGATCGGAGGCCCCGCGGAGGCTGCGTGGAACGAGCGGCTCGCGTCGCGATGCGGCGTGCCCGTGACGGTCACACCCTGTGAGGAAGACCTGCGCCGGGGGATCTGCCACGTCGCCGCCTGCGATGTCGTCATCACGGGTGACACCGCGGCGCTCCATATCGCGCTCGCCGTGGATCGCTACGTCGTGGCATGGTTCGGACCGACGGCGCACGCCGAGATAGACCTCTTCGGCCGCGGAGAAAAGATCCTATCCTCGCTACCCGCGGGCCCCGCATGGGCCGAAGCGGCGGCCCGCGCCGGGGAGTTTCCTGTCAGTCTCGACCGCATCGTCGAAGCCGTGGCGCAAGTCCCCGGTCCGGAGGAGCGCCGCGCCCCCTAGCGGATCCCCTTCCCGAAGAGCTTCGTGAGGCCGAATGTGAACGCCGCCTCGGATGCGTCTTCGGATACCCCCATGCGAACCGCGCCGTCGAGCAGGAACGCGTCGTTCACTTCGTAGAGAAGGCCGAGGTTCAAAGTGACCTGGTCCAGGTCCTGATCGGGCACGAAGCGGCCGTAAAGCTCGGCGACGTACGAGAAGCGATCCGCCGGCATCCAGAGGAGCGAGGCCCCGACCCGCCAGACGTCGTCGAACACATGATCGCCGTTCGGCTTGTCACGGCCGAGCAGATCCACGCCGCCGTTCATGTCCGCGACGATTCGGCCGTACCGGCGCGTCGCGATGCCCGTGAGCGAGTAGTCGAGTTCACCTGAGGAGACTGCGTCTTCGCCCGTGGGCAGCTTGACGAGCCCCTGGAGGGCCAGCGCCGGCATCGTCGTGCCCTGTGACAAGAACCAGATCTTGCCGCCGGCGGCGAGATCGCCGACCCCCGAGCGCTCGTTCGTCTCGCCCGAGTCGTGGATGACGATCGGGCTGACGGAGGCAAGGATCTCGGCCCCGCGGAGAACTCCGATGCGCAGAGTGGCAGGCGTCTCGACAAGGCCCTCGGCGAGGAGCACCCCGCCGTCGAACTCGAAATAGCCGGGGGCGGTCGTGACGGCCGTCTCCGTCTCGGTCGGTCTCTGCACGAGAACCGACGGCGTTCCATCCTGCGACCAGGCCGCGGCTGGCCATGCCGCGAAGAACAGACAGCCGACGATGACGATCGGTCTCATCTCGACCTCCTTGGGTGACTCGGCATCCGGTCCGCCGGGAAGGCGACCACTCGCGATCGGCCGCCACTCTATCCCCACAGCGAGTGTCGCGCAAGAGGCGTCGGCAAGCGTCGTTGTCCGGCCGGGGTTCAGGTCCGGCGCCACCCTGGTCCGAACCGGAGGTGGTCCAAGCCGGCACGATGTGGTATCATTACTCTGAATTTCGTTCCAGGCCCGACCCGTCACCCTGGATGAAGACCTCCATCATGCGGCTGACATCTCTCGTCGCTGTTTCCATTGTCGTGTGTCTGGCCGCGGCCTCGCTGGGTGCAGCGGGCACGCTCTCGGTCACGACCCGCGACAGCGTGGGCGAGCCTCTCCTCTGCCGCGTGGTCGCCCGCACGGCGGCGGGAACGCCTCTCTTCCCGGATTCCACCGAGATCTGCTATCCGCACCACGGCCCGATCCCCTACTTCATCTCGGATGGCGCTTTCACCCTGGGCGCGGAAGGCCCGGTGACTCTGACCTTCTCCCGCGGCCCCGAGTATCATTCCGACGTCCGCGTCGCGGATGTGACGGGAAACGCTTCTCTCGAAGTCACACTGCAGCGGTTCGTCAACATGCCCGCCGCCGGCTGGCACTCGGGTGACACGCATGCGCATCTGTGGCACGACGAACCGAACCCACTCGATCCCGTGGACGGCGTGCGTCTGGCCCGCGCCGAGGGACTCGAATTCGTCAGCATTCTCGATGCGGACCGTTACTTCACCGGCGCACCCGATTCCGCGAGCACGTCCGATTGCCTCCTCTACTCATCCATGGAGTATCGCAGCCACGTCTATGGACACATGGCGCTGCCGGGCCTCCAGACGCTCGTCACGCCCTATGCGTCGGCCGCTCCGGGCGATCCTGCCTATCCTGTCAACGCGGACATGATCGCCGTGGCGAAGAACCACATGGGGATCGTGCTCTACGCCCATCCGGCGTCCCACTCTGACTTCTGGGACACGTCGGAATGGCCGATGACCGGGATCGCGCGCGAGCTTCCGGCGGACGCGGCACTCGGATTGGTGGACGGCCTCGAGGTCCTCAGCTACTCGAACATTCTGCCGTTCGCGGCCCTACCGCTCTGGTACGACCTGCTCAACGCGGGGATCCGCCTGGCAGCCACGGCCGGGACCGACGTCGTGCTCAACAGGCCGGCCTCGAACCCGATCGGTGGCTACCGCGTCTACGTGAACACTGGAGAGCCGACGTTTGACATGAATGCGTGGTTCGAGGCCCTGCGCCACGGCCGCACGTTCGTCACCGCCGGCCCGCTCGTGACCGATCTGCGCGTCGGACAGGCGGGCATCGGCGACACGCTGCGGCTTCCGGCCGGGCCAACGACGCTGCAGGGCACGGTCTCGCTCGCAAGCGACACGCCGCTGCAGCAGCTCGAGGTGCTGTGGAACGGGGCGGTCGCCTTCTCGGCGGGACTCCCCTATTCGAGCACCGCCACCGTCGGCTTCTCGATCCCGGTCAGCCAGAGCGGCTGGCTCGCTGTGAAGGCCACGTCGGTGCCGCGCACCGACGTCCAGGTCGTGAATCAGCCGCTCGCGCACACGAGCCCGATATGGGTCGAGCTGTGCGGCCAGCCTGTTCGCCCGCGCGCCGATGCGGTGAGACGCCTTGTTGACTGGAACGAGGACCTGCGTGCGCTCGTGCGCCAGCGCGGCGGCTTCGAGCAATCCGAAGATTCTCTCCGCGTCGAAACCCTCCTCACGAATGGGACCGCGGCGCTCGCGAGCGCCTTCTCGTCACCACCTTCGCCGCCCGTGACGGTCAAGCCGGCGCAGGGGGAGACGGTCCGGCATCTCCGGCCCTCGCTGGCCTGGCACATGCCGGCAGATCCGGACCCGGGCGACATCTTCGACTACCGGGTGCGCATCGTATCAGCGCCGGAGCTTCTCGAGAGTGCGCTACCCGCAGCGACGGATGATTCGAGCTACGTGCCCCGCGATCCGCTGGAGCACGGGCATGTGTACTGGTGGAATGTCGAGGCGCGCGACGCGGCTCGCAATTCCGTGACCTCCGCGGCCGGCTGGTTCGCCGTGGACACCACGGGGGCTGCGAGCGTCCCCGATCCATCGCCGGCGGCGCGCTGGAGCGCGGAGCCGGTGCCTTTCGCCGGTTCCATCGAGATCCGCTGCTCCTTCCAGGGACCGGCCCGTCTCGAGATCTTCGACGTTCGCGGAAGACGGATCCAGGTCCTCGAAGGCGAGGCGCCGTTCATCTGGAACGGACGCGACGCCATGGGACGCGAGGTCTCATCAGGGCTCTACTTGGTCGTGCCCCGCACGGGTCCGGCGCTGCGCGTGGTCAAGCTGCGCTGACAATGAGAGGACCAACATGACGAACCGCGTACCCGCCCGCGCCATCCTCGTGCTCTCCGGGCTCCTATTGCTCGGCGCCGGCTCGCCGGCGGCCGCCGCCACGGAGCACGCCATCATCGTCGTCATTGACGGCATCCGCCCGACCGAAGGGTTCGACGATCCGACCCACTCGAACGTGCCGCGGATGTGGAACGACCTTAGGCCACTCGGCGCCTGGATCCCGGAATTCCGCAACGACGGCTGGACGAAGACCGTCCCGGGGCACAGCAGCATCGCGACCGGGACATGGCAGTACCTTGCAAACGACGGCTCTCAGCGGCCGACGAGCCCCACGATCTTCGAATTCTTCCGTGCAGCCACGGGAGGACCGCCTCAAACGGCGTGGCTCGTCACGGGCAAGGACAAGCTCGATGTCTGCGGCTACTCGACGCATCCGGCCTACGGGGCGCCCGACAGCGCCCGCACGGAGTGCGTGAACCGCTCGGACGCCGCGACCTACGCCGCCTACACGGGGCATCTCGTCACGGACCATCCGATCGTCTCGCTGTTCCATCTCGCGGATGTCGACATCACGGCCCACAGCGGGAATTGGCCGGGGTACAACCAGGCCATCGCGATCGCCGACTCTCTCGTTTACGAGTTGTGGGTCCTCGTCCAGAGCGACCCCGTGCTCGCGGGGCGGACCTCGATGTTCATCACGTGCGACCACGGACGGCACGATGACGCGCACGGGGGATTCTCCAACCACGGCGACGCCTGCGCGGGCTGCACCAGGATTCCCTTGCTCGCGCTCGGACCGGAGATTCAAACGGGGATGCAAGGCTCGATCGTCAGGACGCAGCGGGACATCTGCCCGACCATCGGCGCGCTGCTCGGCGTTCCCACCCCGGGCGTCCAGGGCCAGGTCATGACGGAGCTCTGGAGCGCCACGAGCGAAGTCCGGACGGCGGCCTCGCCGTCCGCCCGCATCCTCGTCAAGCCGAACCCCTCATCCAGAGGCGCGCGCTTCCTGCTGTCGGCCGCGGCGGAGATTGACACGGTGCGTCTGCGCATCTGGGACGTCTCGGGCCGCCTGGTTCACGAGGAGAGACGCGCGAAGGTGCGCGAAATGTCGTGGAACGCCCGCGATGCACGGGGGCGCCCGGTGAGCGCGGGCAGCTACTTCTGGGAGATCGAGGCCAGCGGAGTGCGGGAACGCGGCACGCTCACGGTCATACGCTGAGCGGGCCGGCACGAGCCGGCCCGCGCCAAGGGCGCATCCGGGCCTGAAAGCGCAGGGCGCGCGCCCGGTGACTACGTCTGCTTCGAGAGATTCTCGGGATTCAAGCCTTCGAGGTCCTTCACCACGAACCGGCCGTCCTTGCGGATCACCTCGTCATCGAACCGGATCTCGCCGCCGCCGAACTCCGGCCTCTGGATGAACACCAGGTCCCAGTGGATCGCGGAGCGATTCCCGTTGTCCGCCAGCTCGTAGGCGTTACCCGGCGTGAGGTGGAGGGAGCCGGCGATCTTCTCGTCGAAAAGGGCGTCCTTCATCGGCGCGAGAATGAACGGATTGAAACCGAGTGAGAACTCGCCGACGTAGCGGGCCCCTTCGTCGGTGTCGAACACCTTGTTGAGACGCTCCGTGTTGTCCCCGGCCGTCGCGTTGACGATCTTGCCCTTTCGGAACTCGAGGCTCAGATTCGTGTAGGTGACGCCCTCGAAGAGGGCCGGCGCGTTGTACGTGATCCGGCCTTCCACGGAGTCCCGCACCGGGGCCGTGTAGCACTCGCCGTCGGGGATGTTCCGCTCGCCGTCGCACTTGATCGCGGGGATGCCCTTGATCGAGAAGCGCAGATCCGTGCCGCTGCCCGTGACGTGCACGCGGTCGGTGCGCTGCATGCGGGCCACGAGCGGGTCCATCGCCTTCGACATGCGCTCGTAGTCCATGTCGCAGACGCGGAAGTAGAAGTCCTCGAAACCCTCGGTGCTCATGTTCGCCTGCTGCGCCATGGCGGAGGTCGGGAAGCGCAGGACGACCCACCGCGTGTGCTTCACCCTCTGCTCCAGGTGCACCGGATTCATCCAGTTCTTCGAGTAGAGCTTCATGTTCTCCGCCGGAACGTCCGACATCTCGCTCACGTTGTTCGATCCGCGTACCCCGATGTAGCACTGGACCTGCTTCATCCGGTAGAGCTCGTAGTCGCCCGCGAGCCGCACGAGATCCTCGAGACCGGTCTTGAGGAGCGCCCGGTGCACCTCCGCGTTCTTCAGCGAGACGATCGGGATCGCGCCTGCCGCGACCGCTTCTTCCACGAGCGTGGTGACGAACGCCGGCAGCGCATCGAACGCCTCGATGAGGACCTTGTCGCCTGCCTTGAGCCGGGTCGAGTGATGGATAAGGATACGGGCCAGTCGGACCAAACGAGGATCTCTCACGGATTCCTCCTCGCGACGCAGATGCGGCGCGGTGTACGGCGTCCTTCAGGGGCGGATGAAACGACACGGATGAGCAGCGAGGCGGAGTGTATCAGCCGGCCGGAGACGGGACAAGCGCACCCCGGATGACGCGGCGTTCACGGCCTCCGCGTGCACCCAAGGCGCGGCGGCCGGCTCGCGCACTCCGTCGCGCGGATCGAAAACGACGGCGCGGCGCGCGCCCTCGAGCGACGACCAACGCGAACTCCATCCTCTTGTCAGTCCAGCGATAAGAAGGATTATGTTGACAAGATTCGGGGGCGCCCATAAACTGCGTGCCACGACGGCCAACCGGGATCCTCGCCCGGGTTTCGAAGGCCGGAACGGGCCGCGCACCTTCCCCGTGCGGCCCGTTTGTTTTTTGCATCTTCCGGACTCCGACGATCCCCCCTCGCGACCGCACCGCATCCGGGGGCGAATCGGCTTGACGGACGTTCCACCCGGCTCCTATTCTGCGCGGCGGATCAGTCACCCTGGTGATGCTACCCTCGGTTTCGCGTGTTTTCGGCGCCCGCCGGAGCCTCAGCCCTGTGGAGGTGCTCGCCATGTTTTCGAACCCCGGAACCGCCTTCGTCATCGCGCTGACCCAGGAAGGCAAGGTCAAGCGACTCCCGCTTTCCGACTTTCCAGTGCAGCACCGCGGCGGCAAGGGGGTCGTCGGATCGAAGGTCAAGGAGTCCGACGCCATCCGCGCCCTCTACGCGGCCCATGAAGGCGATGTCGTCCTCGTCTTCACGAACAGGCAGCGGTGTCATCGCGTGGCGGTCTCCGAGTTCCCCGAGATGAGCCGCTACGCCGGCGGCAAGGAGATCGCGAAGCTGCTAGGTTTCGAGGAAGGCGAGGCCGCCTCGACGCTCTGGGTGGGGACCGAATCCACGCTCGCGCGAGGCTATCTCGTGTTCGCGACCGAGCGCGGCGAGATCAAGAGGACCGAGGCCGAGGAGTTTGCCCGCATGCGCGCCGCGGCTGTGAAGGCGACCCGCGTCGAGGAAGGCGATCGCCTCGTCGGCATCGCGCATTCCGACGGGAGCGCAGAGATCGTTCTGGCCTCCCGGCAGGGAAAGGCGGCCCGCTTCCCCGAGGGAGATGTGCGTCCGTCCGGGCGCGCCGCCGGCGGCGTGCGCGGCGTCACGCTTTCGGAAGGCGACGCGCTCGCGGGGATGGCGCTCGCTCGCGCCGGCGACCTGATCTTCTCCGTCACCAGCCTGGGCTACGGCAAGCGGAGCCCCTTGGACGACTACCGCCTCTCGACGCGCGGCGCGCGCGGCGTGGCCAACCTGCGCGACGTTGACAAGTCCGGCCCCGTGATCTCAGTGCTGCGCGCTTCGGAGGGCGATCAGGTTCTTCTCGCGAGCGGTTTCGGAAAGACGATCCGTTTCTCCGTCACCGAAGTGCGCGAGGTCGGGCGCGCCTCCTCCGGAGTGCGCGTGATGGACCTGGAGCCCGACGACGCGGTGGCGGCCGCTCTCTCGGTGACCGCTCCCGCGGGCGAGGCTGTGCAGGAAGCGGGCGAATGATGCCGACGGGCCGGCCTCCGGGCCGGCGAGAAGGCCGGGGGCGCTCAGTCCCCGGCCTTTCGCTTTCTCACACTCGCCCGAGTCCGCTTGCGGCGTATAGATGAAGAAGTTACGCGAGCGCCTTCAGGCGCATTCTAGGGGGCAGTGCCCGGCCCGGGTGACGCGCGCGAGATCGCCAAGACCTCCAGCGCAGCCCGCACGACGTCGGCGGGATCGAGCGGCGGCCGGTCCCCTGCCAGCTCGAGGGCCACGTGGCGCGGATCGTTCGGCGGGTTCCACGAACTCGCTCGCGACACGGTGTGCACGGTCACGGTAGGAGTCCCGGAAGCCACGGCCAGGTGTTTCATCCCGTTGTCGTTGCCGACGAGAATCGAAGCCCTTTCGATCATCGCCGCAAGCAGCGGAATCGGCGGCGGCGGATCCACCCCCACCGGAGAAGATCGCATCGCTCCCCGGACCTCGGCGATCTGGCCCTCCTCGCCCGGACCCCAGAGGAGGAGAATCGCGCACCCTTCGGCGGCGAGCCCGTCCGCCGCCTCCGCGAACGCCGATGGACTCCAGCGCTTGGCCGCCTTGCGGCTCACGGGTGAGAGGGCGGCCACGCGAAAGCCGTCGAGTCCGTTGTCCCGCCAGAAGGCTCTGGCCGCGGCGCGAGCCCCTTCCGGGATGTAGTACTCGGGCTGCAGATCGCTCGGGACCGAGCCCAGCCAGCGCACGAGGTCAAGCTTGCGGTCCACCGTGTACTTCGCAGGATCGCGCTCGACGACCTTGTGGTACGCCCAGCGGCGCGGGGCGCGGACATCGTAGCCCACGCGAAGGCGCGCCTGCGCGAGGACGCCGATCACCACGCTTCGCGGATCGCCAAGGGTGTCGAGGCTCAAGTCGTACCGCTCGCGCCGGAGCGCACGCGCCAGAGACAGGACGGAACCGAAACCCCCGCGCGGCGGATACGCCCAGAGGCGCGTCAGGTGCGGATTCCCTGCGAGGACGAGGTGGTTGGCGGGCTCGGTGAGAAAATCAATCCGCGCTTCGGGGAAGAGATGATGCACGGCTCGGGCGAGCGGGGTCGTGAGCAGCACGTCGCCGAGGCGCGTCAACTGAAGCATGAGGATCTTTGCCGGCGGGCGCGGGACACGATCACACACGGCCCTCACTCCTCGACGACCACTCCCATGCGAAGGAACTTCTCCAGCCGGCCGTCCAACAGATCCTTCTGCGAGAGCGATTGCAGCCGGTCGAGGTGACGCCCGAGCGCGTCGCGCATCACCTCCGCGGCCGCCTCGGGATCCCAGTGCGCGCCGCCCAACGGCTCCGAGAGAACCTCGTCCACGACGCCGAAGACCTGGATGTCGGCCGCGGTGAGCTTCATCGCTTCCGCCGCCTCGGGCGCCTTTGCGCGGTCCGACCAGAGGATCGCCGCGCATCCCTCGGGCGAGATCACCGAGTAGATCGAGTTCTCCAGCATCAGCACGACGTCGGCCACGCCGAGGGCGAGCGCACCGCCGCTGCCGCCCTCGCCGATGACGACAGCGACGATCGGCACGCGGAGGTGCGCCATCTCGCGCAGGTTCCGCGCGATCGCCTCCGACTGGCCGCGCTCCTCGGCGCCGATGCCGGGATACGCTCCCGGCGTGTCAATGAGGGTGATCACCGGGTTGCCGAACTTCTCGGCGAACTGCATGAGTCGGAGCGCCTTCCGGTAACCCTCGGGATTGGGCATGCCGAAGTTGCGGTAGAGATTCTCCTTCGTATCGCGGCCCTTCTGGTGACCGATCACGACCACCGGCCGGCCGTCGAAGTTCGCGATCCCTCCCACGATGGATTTGTCGTCGGCGAAGGCGCGATCGCCGTGGAGTTCCAGGAAGTCGGGCATGAGCAAGCGGATGTAGTCGAGCGTGTAGGGACGCCGCGGATGGCGGGCGAGCTGGACGCGCTGCCAGCGAGTCAGGCCGGAGTAGATCTGCTTCCGGAGGCTGTCGGAGGTTGCCTCCAGATCGCTCAGCTGCTTGTGGATCTCGAGGTTCTCTTCCGTCGCCAGGTGACGGAGGTCCTCGATCCGCCTCTCGAGTTCCACGATCGGCTTCTCGAAGTCGAGCCAGGTCGCCTTCATCGCTTCGGCCTGCCCTCCGTCGCTCCCATGACCTTGAACGGAACCGTCCGTGAGGTCCGGTTGCCCGCTCGATCCCGCGCCTCGAACCGCGCCTCGTGCGATCCCGGCGCAAGAGATCGCCTCAGGTGCACCGTGAGTGACCGCGCTTCGGGATCGTACTCGGCAACCACGGGATGACCATCGAGATGCACCTCGAGCGTCGCCGCCGTGACCCCGGAACCCGTGTCGCGGACGCTCGCCGCGATCCTCGGGCGCGCGTCCGTTCGGCCACCGGGCGCCGGGCGGACATTATAGAGGATCGGAGGCGTGTCGTCGCGCAGAAGGGCGTAGTCCCCGAGGCGGCGCACTCGGGCGGTCATGAGCCCGGCGGCGGTGTCCGTGGCCGATCCGGCGAAACTCCACCTGCCGCCGTCCCGGCGATAGAGGCCTGCGTGCGAGCCTTCCGACGGCGCCAGCCGGATTCCGAGAAGGATGCCTCCGTCCAGAACGGCATCCCTGGGCTCCAGACGGTACGCGGCCGAGATCGGTGCCAGTCCTTGTGAGACCGTCCCGGACTCGATCCGCGCGGCGGCGACGAGCGCGTCGCCGAAGAAGCTGGAGCGATCATGCTCGAGCACGAGCGCCCCATCATCGAAAGTGACCCGGCCGGCGCTGCCGGCGACGATGCCCTTCACGGATACCGGAGCGAGGACGCGCCCGCGGCGACCGGACGCGGCGGCGGCGAACGTTTCGACGACCGCTCCATCCACCTCGCCGGCGCGAGGGGTGAAGGTCGCTCGGTAGGTGTTCCCTCCCGCCGGCTCGACATCCAGCATGCGCGATCCCGCCGGCCCTTCGAATCGCACCGTCGGCGGCGCGATCAGAGCCTCCGGTGAGATCACGCGCGCTTCGAGACAGTGCACGTGGAGGACAACCTCGATGCGGAGCGCGAGGTCGCCGGCTGACCCCGCCGCGGAGTCCATCACCGCCGAAGCCAGCGGATACGAATACGAGGAAGAACCGCTTCCATCGCGCGCCTCCAAGACAATGGACCCGCCCCCGGGATCTTCCAGGACGTCACCGAAGATCCCCTCGCCCACCGAGAGCAGCGCGCGCCGCGGGCCCGCTCCGTTGGCGCTCCAGGAGGCGGTCACCTCCGTGGCGCCATCCGGCGCCACCCGCGCCGTGACGAGCCGGCGACCCGGACCGGCGGCGTCCGCGACACAGGAGAGGATCCGCGGAGAACTTCCCGAGACGATGCGGAACGAGCGACGGGCGCGGTTGCCCGCCGCGTCCGAGACGACGACCTCGACGGTGTGGACACCCGGCTTCAAGGCGCGGGAATCCAGCTCGCCCTCGCCCTCGTAGATCCGGGCCGTCGTGCCGGGGAGACGCCAGAGCCGAAGGAACCCCCCTCTCCCCTCGAGGACTCGCGTGAAGTCGTAGGCGGCGTCCACTTCGTGCGTGCGAAGCCATGAGACGGAATCGAACCTGGAAGCGAAGAAGCGACTTCCATCCACGAACGCTTCCGCTTCGAAGACGGCGAGCGCATTCTGGCGGCCGGGAGCGCGGTCGCGCACGCGCACGGAGAGGCCCAAGCGACCGCGTACCGGCACCGGCTCGTCCCTTTGCCCTGAGCGGGCCGCAGCGGGCCAGACCACGATCCGATGCGGTGACCCGCCCGCTCGCGCCTCGCCGTCCAGCGGAACGAGATCCACCTCGAGGATGGAAGGTGCGAACGCATCCGTCATGGGGAACCCGTGGAGGAGCGGGTTCAGGCCGTCGTCGCCTTGCCGCATCTCGAAGTGAAAGTGCGCGGGACCCGCGCCCGATTGCCCTGAGTACCCGATGACCTCGCCGCGGCTCACCGAGAGCCGGCGCGCCGGAGGAGAAAGGTCCACCTCGTAGCGAGCGAGGCTGTCCTGCGCGGCCTCGACATAGCCGCGAATCGCGGGAACGAAGCCGGAGAGGTGCGCGTAGACGGCCGTCCGACCGTCGGCGAGTCGGAGGTAGATCGCGCGACCGTAGCCGGCCCCGGAGGCGCGAACGCGCTCCACGTATCCGTCATCCACGGCCACGACCGGCACACCCGTGCGGCCGCCCGTCGAGAGATCAATGCCGCCGTGGAAATGGCCGGAGCGGTACTCGCCGAAGCTGGATGTCAAAGCGGGAGGTTCGCGCAGGGGCCATTCGTAGGGAGACGCGGCCGTGAAAATCAGGAGCATCAGAACGAGAAGCGCAAACCGGGCGGAAGGAGCGCTTTTCATCCCCGGACGCTAGCACCCGTCTCTGCGCGATGTCAACCACACGCGGGCCGCGCCACCCATCTTGCGACACGCTCTGCAAATTGCAAATGGGGTCGCTGCAAGCTGCGCGCGAGAGCCGTCGCGTCAACGGCCCGAGTGCAGCGCGCCGCACATCGCAAGTTCGTGCCGCACAACCGGCGCGGGCCTCTTCAGACGGCGCGGCGGGGCGTGGTATGCGCCTTGCAGACCGATGCCCGCCGTACCGGACGTCTCGACGGTTCCGAGGGGTTGACGTAGGGCAAAAACGCGCACTAGCCCCCGGGCAAAGACGGACTCCACACGGACAAGGAGGAATGTGATGCGTCGCTCTCTCGCGCGCTGCTGTCCGGCCGCGGTGCTCGTGGTTTCCCTCGTTGCTCTCCTCGCGGGTTGCAGCGACCAGCACGAGACCACTGTCAACCCGCCGGCTCCCAACCCCGACACCCAGCCCCCGATGACCCCATCCATGGGACAGTGGACTGCCAAGGAAGGCGGGCCGCTCTACCTGGCGTGGTCCGAGGGAAGCGAGGCCGATCTGGCGGGGTACAACATTTATCGGTACGCGCCGAACCCGGGAAGCCTGCAGAGCTACGTGAAGCTCAACATGGGGCTCGTCACCGAGAACAGCCTCATGGTCCAGGACGCGATGCCGGGCGTGTACGAGCACTACCGCGTCTCGTCCGTAGATGACAGCGGCAACGAAAGCGCGATGTCGAGCGCGGTGGAAACGAGCTTCCACTTCGGGAGCGAGGATCAGCCGCCTCCGATCGAGCCGAACTACATACCGTAGCAGCTGTCCGAGATTCAGGTCGCGCGAAAAGACAACGGAACCGGAGACTAGACATCATCGCGCGATCCCTCCGCCGGTGAAGGAGAGCGCCGGTGGAGTCGAGACCCGGGAGGCCTTGGCCTCCCGGGTTCTCTTCTTCCTCCCCGGATTCCGGCCGCCTTCGCGCGCACCCCTCGCATCTTGACAGGAGCCGGCGCCGCCGATACGGTGCCGTCATGAACGACCCTCGACGCACCCGGCTCCTGGCCATCATCCGCGAGCACGCGCTTCGATTCGGCGAGTTTCGGCTCTCCTCGGGCGCGACGAGCCCTTATTACATTGATCTACGCCGCGTCACGACCCATCCGGAAGGCGCCCACCTGGCGGCCGATCTCTTCCTCGATCTGTTCCGCGGGCGCGGCTACGCCGCTGTGGGGGGGCCCACGCTCGGGGCCGATCCGCTGGCCGGAGCCGTCGCGGCGCTCAGCAATCTGCGAGGGGAGCCGCTCCCGACGTTCAT
>JAGVPR010000217.1 GCA_020052115.1 Candidatus Eiseniibacteriota bacterium | reverse complement strand
TCCGTCGGCTGCTTCGACAAGGCGCTCGCGCGCCATCTCGGCGAGCAGCGCATCCGCCTCCGGGTCGCCCGTGCGCCGAAGGATCGCCGCGCGGTCGCTTTCACCGTTCTCCTCGAGCACCCAGAGCCTCTCCAGCAGGTGGTCAATCCGGACCTGACGCGGATCAATGGCGCGCATGACTACGGGTTCCTCCGAGCGCGCCCCATGAGGCGCTGGACGAATGAGACGACAGCCGACCGCGTGACGAACTGGTATCCGCAGTGGGGACACGCTTCCGCCCCGCATCGTTCATGGAGAGGGCACGCAGTGCACACCTCGACCGCCTTGTCGAACCGGTAGCCGCAGAGCGGGCACTGAGCCGGCGGGGCCGGCGTTTCCGAAGGCATCTTGCCCCCTAGAACGTCACCTTGAGCGCGCGCAGGATCAGATTCAGCATCCCGCCGACGCCGAAGGCGAACGGTACGATGAACGCGACCATGACTGCGGCCGCGCGAAGCCCCTGCTCCTTGATCATCATGAAGAAGTTCGCGATGCAGGGGATGAAGAGCGTGATCGTCGTGAGCGCGACGAGGATCTGGACCGCGTCGAGCTTCCCGTCTCGGGCGAGCGTGAAGAACCCCGCGGCCCCGTAGTCCCGCCGCAGGAACCCCACGATGAAGGCCGATGTCGCCTCCCTGGGCAGCCCCATGAACTTCACGACGAGCGGGCTCGCGAGCTTCTCGAGCGCTCCGATCAGATGGAACGCATCGAGAGCGAAGAGCAGGAGCGTGCCCAGGATGAACAGCGGCACCGCTTCCTTCAGATACCACTCGATCCGCGCGAGCGTCTTGACCGCGAGGTTGCCCAGAGCCGGCACGCGGATCGGAGGCAGCTCAAGGATGAAGTCGCTCGAGTCGCCGGGGATGACGCGGGATGCGATGGCGCCGACGCCGAAGATCACCGCGGTGACGATCCCCACCCAGAGCAGCATCGCGCCGGCGGAGAGCCCGGAGAGCATCCCGAGCATCACGCCGAGTTGAGCGGAGCAGGGGACGCCGAGCGCGAGGAGCAAGGTCACGAGAAGGCGCTCCTTGCGCGTCTCGAGGATGCGCGTCGTCATCGTGGCCATCGTGTCGCAGCCCAGGCCGAGCACCATCGGAAGGACGGCCTTGCCGTTCAGTCCCATCGTCTTCATGACCCGGTTCATCATGACGGCGAGCCGCGGCAGGTAGCCCGAGTCCTCGAGGATGCCGAATGCGATGAAGAAGGTCCCGACGATCGGCAACACGATCGCGATGGCGTAGGTGAGCGCCATGGTGACGACTCCGTAGGGGCCGACCATCAGGTCGCGCAGCAAGGGGACCGGGATCGCGCCGAAGATCTTCGTCGCCAGGGGATTGATCGCTTTGCCGAAGACGGTGGATTCGAGGAATTCCACGCAGGTCCCCGCGCCGAAGACCCCGACGAACTCGTAGATGAGGAAGAGCACGGCGAGAAGGAACGGCACGCCCCAGATCGGGTGCATCGAGAGACGGCCGAGGACCGATGTCGCGCTCGCCTGCGGCGCTCGCCGCCAGTGGGCGGCGAGGGCGGCGAGCCGCTCCGCCTCGGCCATCCGGGCCCGGTTCACCACGTATCCGAGCGGCTCGCCGAAGCGCGACGAGGTCTCGCGCACGATCCGGTCGAGCGATTCCAACTCCGCTGCGGGGAGCCGCCCGGCGAGCCACGGACGGAGGCTCTCGTCCCCGGCGAGCAGGGTCAGCGCGAGCGCGCGCCGACTGACGGGCGCTTCGGGGAGCTGTTCGGCGATGCGGCCCGCCGCTTCTTCGATCGCATCCGGGTAACGGACGGAGGAGCCGGAGGGGCGCGCGCCGTGCAATGCCTCGCCGAGAGCGCCGAGACCGCGGCGCTGCGTGGCCACCGTCGAGACGACCGGGACGCCGAGCGCCTCGGAGAGGACGTCCTCGCGGATCTCGACTCCGCGGCTTCGCGCCTCGTCGGCCATGTTGAGATCGAGCAGAAACGGCACGCCCATCTCCGCGAGCTGGAGGGAGAGGAAGAGGGCGCGTTTCAAGTTCTTGGCATCGGCCACCTGGATGACGGCATCGGCCGGATCCGAGAGCAGGATGTCGCGCGTCACCCGCTCATCCTCCGACATCGGGAGGAGGCTATTCACGCCGGGGGTGTCGGTGAGCTGGATGCGCGCGCCGTCCATCTGAGCCGTTCCGCGCGTGACCTCCACGGTCGTGCCGGGGTAATTCGAGACCGTCACGTAGCGGCGCGTGAGCTGGCCGAAGAGCACGCTCTTTCCCACATTCGGGTTGCCGACGAGGAGAACGCTCATCGTTGGCGTCTTCGTTTCGGCCGGGGCGCGGGCGGTTGCCAAGGTCGTCGTCAGCCTTCCGTCTCTTCGGGTGATTCAGCCGGCGGCGCTTCGCTCTCCTGTTCGCCGCCATTCTCAGCGGCCCCCGGCGCGAGATCCTCGATGAGGCAGCGATCCGTGCAGACGGGACAGCTGTTCGCGTCACGGCACTCCCGGCTCGTGCGATGGAAGCGCTCGACTATGTCGTGAACGGCGGGATCGCCGGAGCCGAGGAAGCGCATGAGCTGAGCGAGCCGCTCCGCGGTGTCGCGGCTGATGAGGTGCTCGATCTTGCAGCTATCTATCTCGGCCTGGGGCTCCGGGACGCGGAGGACGTCGGCCAGGAACCCCTTGAGAACGGCCTTCTTGGCGATGACGTTCTGCGCGATTCTCTCGCCGCGCGGGGAGAGGCGGACCATCCGGTGCTCGTCGGTGAGGATGAGCTGGCGGTTTCTGAGGGAGCGCAGCATGATCGAGACGCTGCCGCGGGTCACCGCGAGCCGCCTCGCGATGTCGGAGACGCGCGCCCATCCGCCGTAGCGGCAGCCTGCATCCTGAATCGCGAGGAGGTGGTGGGCCACGCTGTGCGTGAGCTCGTTGGCCTCGAATTCCTTCCAGGTTTCCATGTTCGGACCAGCGTGTATGTATTTGTTTAGTATGTCAAGCAAGAGTTGATGTTATGAAGCGTCACCGAGAGATAGTCGCGTAACTTGTGACTTTGAAAGCTGTTGCGTAGACTGGCCGGGTCTCCGACGGGAACCACAGGGCAGCCCATTCGCATTCCAGGGCACGGCAGCAGGTTGGGGCCGCCTCCCGATCTTCTCGCCCCCGGGCCGGCGTGATACGGTGCCGCACGGACGTCACGGGGCCCCGATCCGGTTGAAGGATGAGATGAGATGACCGAACCACGCCGCGTCTTCGACGAACTCCTCGAGCTGCTCACGGAGTCGGCCGATCCCGCCTTTCGCGATCTCGACATGCGATCCACCGTCGAGGTCCTCGAGATGATGAACCGCGAGGACGCGAAGGTGGCGGCCGCCGTCGGCGCCGAGATCCCTCACATCGCCCGCGCGGTGGAACTCGTCGTGGACGCGCTGGTCGGCGGGGGGCGGCTCGTCTACGCGACCTGCAGCATCCTGCCCTGTGAAAACGCCGAGGTCGTCCGCGGCGCCGTCGAACGCGAGGGCTTCCTCGTCCGGAGCGCCGCCGATGTCCTCTCGAGCCAGGGCATTTCTGCCGATGACATCGTGACGGAGGAAGGGTACCTTCGGGTGGATCCTCGATCGGGAGTGGGGGACGGTTTCTTTGCCGCGATCCTCACGAGGCGGTGAGGGAAAAAACTCAGGAGGTGTTCGATGGCCATCAAGAAAATAGGGGTGCTGACCGGTGGCGGGGACTGCCCCGGCCTCAACGCCGTCATCCGGGCGGTCGTGAAGACGGCGATCAGCGAATACGGATGGGAGGTCTGGGGGATCCACGATGGGTACGAGGGCCTGGTCGAGGGGAGGGGATGCACGCTCGATTCTTCCTCCGTGTCGGGTCTCCTCTCCATCGGAGGGACGATCCTCGGGACATCCAACACCGCCAACCCTTTCGAATACGCCTCGGCCGTCGGCAAGCGGCTGGTCAAGAAGGACCTCTCCGCTCAGGCGCTCGCGTGGGTGCGCAAGTGGCGCCTGGGTGCGCTGGTCGCCATCGGGGGCGACGGGACGCTCTCGATCGCCCGCCG
>JAGVPR010000264.1 GCA_020052115.1 Candidatus Eiseniibacteriota bacterium | reverse complement strand
AGGAGGCCGAAACCCGTGACGTCGGTGGCCGCCGTCGCCCCGTGCTCGAGCATGAGCCGGGAGGCCGCGCCGTTCAGCGACGCCATCATCTCGGTCACGCGCCGCCGTTCATCGTCCGCGAGCCGGCCCCGCTTGAGGGCCGTCGTCAAGACCCCCGAACCGAGAGGCTTCGTCAGGACGACGGCATCGCCGGGCTTCGCGCCGGAGTTCGTGACGACGCGCCTCGGGTGAACGTAGCCGGTGATCGCGAAGCCGAACTTCGTCTCGCGGTCCCGAACGGAATGGCCGCCGACGAGCGCCACGCGCGCTTCGGCCAGCACGGCAAGCGCCCCCCGCAGCATCTCCGCGAGCACCGAAAGGTCGAGAAGCTCCGGCTCGAAGCCGACGATCGAGAGCGCCGTCTTCGGCGTCGCCCCCATCGCGTACACGTCACTCAGGGCATTCGCGGCCGCGACACGCCCGTAGTCGTACGGATCGTCCAGCACCGGCGTGAAGAAATCGACCGTCTGCACCAGGGCCAGCTCATCGCTCACCCGGTAGACGCCCGCGTCGGACCACGAGTCCGGGCCGACGATCAGATCCGGGTCTCCGCCGGGAGGAGGCAGCCAGGTCAGCAACTGAGCCAAGTCCTCCGGACTCAGCTTCGATGCTCAGCCGGCGCACTCCACTTGCGCGGTCAGGCGCACCCGCGCGGCCTCGCGGCCGTCGGCGGAGCTCCCCGGGGCGTCGGGCGTCGGCATGACAGTTCCATCCCATGGGGTCGAACCGCTCCGGACCGTCCCAGCGACGATCAGCTCGAGCGGGCGGCGATCACGTCTATCTCGACGCGTGCGTCCTTCGGGAGCCGGCACACCTGCACGGTGGCCCGCGCCGGGAACGGCTCCTTGAATAGACGAGCAGCCGACTGATTGACCGCCTCGAAGTCCGCGAGGTCCGTCAGATAGAGCGTCAGCTTGAGAACATGGTCGAGCCCGCTTCCGGCGGTCTCGAGGATCGCCGCGATGTTGGCGACCGCCCTTTCGAACTCCGCGGCGGCTCCGCCGTCAACGAGCCGTCCGGTCGCGGGGTCCAGGCCGAGCTGGCCTGCCGTAAAGACGAACTCCCCGTGCGCCATCCCCTGGCTGTAAGGCCCGATGGCGGCCGGCGCGCCGCCTGTGGCGATCCGTTCCACGCTATTCCACCGTGACGCTCTTCGCGAGGTTCCGCGGCTGATCCACGTTGCACCCGCGCCGCACGGCGATGTAGTAGGCCAGCAGCTGCAGGGGCACGACCGCGAGGATCGGCGTCAACTTCTCGAGGGTCTGGGGAATGAAGATCACGTGGTCGGCCTTCGTGCGCATCATCTCGTCGCCCTCGCTCGCGATCGCGATGATCCGCCCCTTGCGCGCGCGGACCTCCTCCATGTTCGAGAGGACCTTCTCGTAGCCGGAATCGCGCGTGCAGACGAAGACGACCGGCATGTTCTCGTCAATGAGGGCGATCGGGCCGTGCTTCATCTCGGCCGCGGGGTAACCCTCGGCATGGATGTAGGAGATCTCCTTGAGCTTGAGCGCGCCCTCGAGCGCCACCGGGAATGAATAGCCGCGGCCCAAGAAGAGGAAGTTGTTGTGCCGCGCATACGTGTCGGCGATGCGCGCGATGCTGGGCGCGGAGTCGAGAATCCGGCTCATCTTCTCCGGCAAAGAGTGCAGTTCCTGCACGATCCTTTGCCCCTCGGGGCGGGAGAGCGCGTGGAGCCGGGCGAGGCAGAGCGTCAGCACCGAAAGAACGGCGACCTGCGACGTGAACGCTTTTGTCGAGGCCACGCCGATCTCGGGACCGGCGTGGATGTAGACGCCTCCGTCGGACTCGCGCGCGATCGTGCTGCCGACGACGTTCACGATTCCGAGGGCGCGCGCGCCCTTGCGCTGCGCCTCGCGCATCGCGGCGAGCGTGTCGGCCGTCTCCCCCGACTGGCTGATCACGATGACGAGCGTCCCGGGGCGCACGATCGGATTCCGGTAGCGGAACTCCGAGGCGTACTCGACCTCTACCGGAACGCGCGCATGCTCCTCGATCATGTACTCGCCGATCATCGCGGCGTGCCAGGAGGTCCCGCACGCCGTGATGATGATCCGGTCCACGCTGCGAAGCTCCTCGGTCGTCATGTTGAGCCCGCCGAGGTGCGCCGTCCCGTCCTCTCCGACGAGCCGGCCGCGGAGCGCGTTCTCGATGCAGCGCGGCTGCTCGAAGATCTCCTTGAGCATGAAGTGATCGAAGCCTTCCTTCTCGATCTGCTCCAGGTCCCAGGAGATCTCCTCGATGAGCTTGTCAACCGGACGGTCGAGGATGGTCGTCGTCGTGAACCCCTCGGTCGTCAGCGTCACGATCTCCTTGTCGTCGAGATAGATGACCTGACGGGTGTGGCGGAGCATGGCGGAGACATCACTCGCGATGAAGTACTCGCCGCGGCCGACGCCGACGACGAGCGGCGAGCCGTTCCGGGCGCCCACGATCCGGTTCGGCTCATCCGCGCTCACGACGGCGATGCCGTATGTGCCTTCCACGAGCAGGAGGGCCTTCCGGACGGCCTGCTCGAGGGAACCCTCGTAGTATTTCTCGATGAGGTGGGCGAGGACTTCGGTGTCGGTCTCGGTCGTGAAGCGGTGCCCCTCGGCTTCGAGCTTCTGGCGAAGGGCCACGTTGTTCTCGATGATGCCGTTGTGCACGACCGCGATGCGATGCCGGCAATCCACGTGCGGGTGCGCGTTCTCGCGGGTCGGCGCGCCATGCGTCGCCCAGCGCGTGTGCGCGATGCCGAGGCAGGCCGCAGGAAGATCCGTGCGACGGATCTCATCCTCGAGATTGCGGATCTTGCCGGCGTCCTTGACGACAATCAGGTCGCGGCCGTTGATCAGCGCGATTCCGGCCGAGTCATAGCCGCGATACTCGAGGCGTTTCAACCCCTCGATGAGAACCGGCAAGCACTGCTTGTCGCCGACATACCCGACGATGCCGCACATGATATCCGACTCCTTGGCCCGGCGTGCCGCCCGCCCTGCAAGCGCCTCGGTCCTAAGAACGTGTCAAGAGAAACCGGACGGTCTGTATCAACTCGAGCGTGCGATGGCCGTCCCGCGCCTCCGCGATGATGCGGGCGAGCGGCTCCGTGCCCGAACGCCGCACGTGCACCCAAGCATCTTCCCAGAGGAACTTCAGACCATCGCTGAGGTCCATCGTAGCATCCGGAAACTGGGCCTGCAATGAGCCCCGGAGCGCCTCGAGGTCGGGCATCGCGCCGCGAACCTCGGTCTTTTCAATGACGTAGGCCGGGAGGGCCCCCACGAGGCCGGCCAGGCCCGCCGGCCCTTCGCCGAGCCGTTCCAGGATGAGCGCCATGCCGACGAGCGCGTCGCGGCCGTAGTGGAGCCCGGGGTAGATCACGCCGCCGTTGCCCTCGCCGCCGATGACGGCGCCCACCTCGCGCATCTTGGCGACGACGTTCGCCTCGCCGACGGGAGCGCGGAAGACGGGGACGCCATGCCGCCGCGCGACGTCGTCCACGAGCATCGAGGTGGAGACGTTCGCGACGAAGGGCCCCTTCCGCCGCGACAAGACGAGATCCGCGGCGAGCGCGAGCGTGAGT
>JAGVPR010000135.1 GCA_020052115.1 Candidatus Eiseniibacteriota bacterium | reverse complement strand
TGGCCTGCACGCAGGACCATCACGCGATGGACGCGGTCGGGAAGCGCGGCATCGAGGAGCGGCTCCCCGAGATCATCCGCGAGGCGGACCTCGAGCGCTACCGTCGCGAGCCCGGGTTCGCGCACCGCGAGGGGCACGAGGAAGAGGCCCCGCAACTCTGGAAGGCGCCGTCCTACGCCGAGGGCCGACAGTGGGGGATGGCGATAGACCTCAACGCCTGCATCGGCTGCGGCGTGTGCATGGTCGCCTGCCAGGCGGAGAACAACATCCCGGTCGTCGGCCCGGATCAGGTGCGCCGCGGCCGCGACATGCACTGGATCCGCGTGGACCGTTACTTCAAGGGTGAGCCGTCGGATCCTCAAGTACTGCATCAGCCCGTCGCCTGCGTGCAGTGCGAGAACGCGCCGTGCGAACAGGTCTGCCCTGTCGCAGCGACGGTTCACAGCAGCGAGGGGCTCAACGAACAGGTCTATAACCGTTGCGTGGGCACCCGCTACTGCGCCAACAACTGCCCGTACAAGGTGCGGCGCTTCAACTGGTTCAACTTCCACAAGGATCTGACCCAGATCGAGAAGATGGTCCATAACCCCGAAGTCACCGTGCGCAGCCGCGGCGTCATGGAGAAGTGCACGTACTGCGTGCAGCGGATCGAAGGGGTGAAGATCAGGGCGAAGAACGCGGGCCGGCCGATCGCCGACGGCGAGATCGTGCCCGCCTGCGCACAGTCCTGCCCGACCCAGGCGATCGTCTTCGGCGATCTCAACGACCCGGAGAGCCGCGTGCGGAAGCTGCACGACAGCCCGCGCGCCTACGGCCTGCTCGAGGAGATCAATACCCGCCCGAGGACGCAGTACCTCGCGAAGGTCACGAACCCGGCCCACGGCGAGGCCGGCACGCCGGCCGCCGGAGAGGACGCCCCCGCGGCAGGCGGCGGCGAGGCGCACGAAGGATGAGGGGCGCGACGATCAACCCCGCTCTGGAGAATCCGGGCGTTCGCACGCCCTTGATCGAAGGCCAGAACGACTTCGCGACGATCACGGAGACGGTCTGCGGCATCGTCGAGAGGCCGAAGCCGCCGCGCGCTTGGTACGCCATGCTGGGCGTCTCGATGCTCCTCACCGGCGTGCTCTTCGCGATGATCGGCTACCTGTTCTTCAAGGGGGTCGGCGTCTGGGGGCTCAACAGCCCGGTCGGCTGGGCATTCGACATCACGAACTTCGTCTTCTGGGTCGGCATCGGCCATGCGGGCACGCTGATCTCGGCGATCCTCTTTCTCTTCCGGCAGAAGTGGCGCACGAGCATCAACCGCTTCGCCGAGGGGATGACCATCTTCGCCGTGGTCTGCGCCGGCCTCTTCCCGGCGATCCACGTGGGCCGCGTCTGGTTTCTCTGGTTCGTCTTTCCGCTGCCGAATCAGAACATGATCTGGCCGAACTTCCGGAGCCCTCTCCTTTGGGACGTGTTCGCCGTGAGCACCTACATGCTCGTCTCGCTCATGTTCTGGTACATGGGGATGGTGCCCGACCTCGCGACGCTTCGCGACCGCGCCACCGGCAAGGTCCGGCAGATCGTCTACGGGCTTCTGAGCCTCGGCTGGCGCGGCTCCAACCGCCAGTGGCATCGTTACGAGGTGGCGTATCTCCTCCTGGCAGCGCTGGCGACTCCGCTCGTCCTGAGCGTGCACTCGGTCGTGAGCTTCGACTTCGCGGCCTCGCAGGTGCCCGGCTGGCACGCAACGATCTTCCCGCCCTACTTCGTCGCGGGCGCCATCTTCAGCGGCTTCGCGATGGTCATCACGCTCATCATCCCGGCGCGGAAGTTCTTCAAGCTCCATGAGATCATCACGCTGCGCCACCTCGAGAACATGGCGAAGATCATCCTCGCCACCGGCTCGATGGTCGGGCTCGCGTACGCGACGGAGCTCTTCATCGCCTGGTACAGCGGGAACCCGTACGAGCGGTTCGTCTTCCTGAATCGCATGATGGGACCGTACGCGTGGGCGTACTTCATCATGGTCGGGTGCAACGTGCTCGTCCCCCAGATCTTCTGGTCGCGCCGGGCCCGCCGGTCCATCGGCCTGCTCCTGGGCGCTTCGATCCTCATCAACGTCGGGATGTGGTTCGAGCGATTCGTGATCATCGTGACCTCGCTCGCGCGCGACTACCTACCGTCCTCCTGGGGGATGTTCAAGCCGACCGCCGTGGACATCCTGACGCTCGTCGGGAGCTTCGGCCTGTTCTCGACGCTCTTTCTGCTCTTCATCCGCTTCCTGCCGATCATCGCGATGGCCGAAGTGAAGAGCGTCATGCCGCAGGCCCGCCTCGCGCAGGGCGGTCACGCCGGCGCCGGCGACTACCACGGCGACATCCCGCAGCAGCACGATGCGGGACGCGCCGAATCGGTCGTGCGTGAAGGGCTCGATCGCGCGCCGAAGGGAGGCCGGCGATGAGCGAGGCGATGGCGGCTCCGAAGACGCAGGCGCCGCGACTCTACGGCCTTCTGGCGGAGTTCGAGACGGTTGACGGGCTGGTGGCGGCCTGCGAGCAGGTCCGAGATGCGGGCTACCGGCGATGGGACGCGTTCGCGCCGTTCCCGGTGCACGGCTTGAACGACGCGATGGGGATCAAGCACACGAAGCTCCCGCTCGTCGTGCTGGCGAGCGGGATCACGGGTGCGACTTTCGCTCTCCTTCTGCAGTGGTGGATGAACGCACACAACTACAAGCTCATCATCAGCGGCAAGCCGCTCTTCGGCATTCCGGCCGCCATTCCGATCACCTTCGAGTTGACGGTCCTGTTCAGCGCGCTGGCCGCGTTCATCGGCATGCTTGCGTTCAACAACCTGCCGATGTTCTACCACCCGCTCTTCCGGAGCGACCGCTTCCGCCGCGTGACGAGCGACCGCTTCTTCATCGCCATCGAGGCCGGGGATCCGCTCTTCGACGAGAGCCGCACGACGCGCCTGCTCGAGCAGGCCGGCGCGGCGGGCCTCGAGCGGGTGGAGGAATAGCCGATGGTGCGACGGATCCTGTGGCTGACGGCGGTCCTCGGGGTGCTCTCCTGGGTGCCACTGGCGCTCTTGGCGCGCCAGCGCGAGGTAAAGCACTCGTCGCCGCGGATGCAGATCGTCCCCGACATGGACAAGCAGCCGAAGTTCCGGCCGCAGCGGCCGAACGCCGTCTTCGCCGATGGGCGAGCCGACCGCC
>JAGVPR010000346.1 GCA_020052115.1 Candidatus Eiseniibacteriota bacterium | reverse complement strand
GCCGTCGCCGCGGTCGGGCTCATCGCGCTGACGGTCCTCACGGGCGTGCTCGTGACGATGTGGCAGACGCTTGCGGTCGTCGTGGTGCTGGCGTCGCTCGCGGCCGGGCTCGCCGTTTCGATCCGGCAGACGCGCGTGGCCCGCACCGAGGCGCGAAAGGCCGATGAAGTCCGAGGGTTCCTGACGCGCGTGTTCGAGGTGACCGATCCGTCGCTCTCGCGTGGCCAGTCCGTGACCGCGCGCGAGCTCCTCGATCGCGGCGCGCAGAGAATCGAAACGGAGCTGCAAGGGCAACCGGCCCTCCGCGCGGAGATGCTCGGCGTCCTCGGCGATCTATACCTCAAGCTGGGCCTGTTCGAACCCGGGCTTCCGCTCGTCGAGCGGGAGATTGATCTCTTGGCGACACTGCCGCGGTCGCGGCCCGAAAAGCTCGGGGACGCGCTGCGCCGGCGAGGGAATCTACTGTTGTTGAAGGGGGACTGGGTGGGGGCCGAAGCCGCGTTTCGAGAGGCGGCCGATCTCCACCGGGCCTCGCTCGGCGAATCGAGCGCCGCGCACGCCGAGGATCTCGATCAGCTGGCCGGCGCCCTT
Organism: Candidatus Eiseniibacteriota bacterium; assembly: GCA_020052115.1. Taxonomy (GTDB): domain Bacteria; phylum Eisenbacteria; class RBG-16-71-46; order JAGVPR01; family JAGVPR01; genus JAGVPR01. The sequence continues at coordinate 5,877 of JAGVPR010000346.1, read as the reverse complement.
CGTCCGCAGGCGAAGCTGCAGGAGGCCGAGCAACTGGTCCGCCGGTCGCTCGACGTCCGCAAGCGGCTCTTCGGCGACGTGCATCCCGAGGTCGCGGTCTCTCTCAACAACCTGGCTCTCATGATGAGGGAGGCGGGGCGGCTCGACGAGGCCGCCGGGCACTACCGCGAGAGTCTTCGCATCCGGCGTGAGAGGCTCGGCGGCGATCATCCAGACGTCGCCTCGACGCTCAACAACTTCGCGGTGCTGCTGCGACAGATGGGGCGCTTCGAAGAAGCCGCGCGCGCCGCGCGCGAGGCGCTGGCGATTCAGACAAAGCTCTACGGAGAGGACAGCGCGATCACGATCGCGAGCGAGGCGACGCTCGGCGCGTTGCTGCAAAACCTCGGCCGATACGAAGAGGCCGAGAAGAGGCAACGACGAGTGCTCGCCTACTGGGATGCACACGGCGGACGCGATCATCCGAACGCGGTCGCGAGCCTGAACAATCTCGCGGCCGTCCTGCGCGAGAAAGGCGACGAGCCGGAAGCGGAAGCGCTGCAACGCGAGACGGTAGAACGTTGGCGAAAGCTCGTCGGAGACGGGCACCCGTACTTCGCGTACGGCATCCTCAATCTGGCCGCGATCCTGCGCGAGCGGGGCACGTTCGATGAGGCGCGCGGACTCCTCGCGCACGCGCTCGAGATCCGCAGGCGCATCCACGGGGACGACCATCCGGAGGTCGCGACCGTCCTCTTCAACCAGGCGCAGCTCGCGGACCGCGAGGGGCTCCTGCCCGAAGCGGAGCGCTTGTACCTCGGGGCCCTCGCGCTGCGCGAGAGGCATCTGGGGGGCGACAATCCGGCCGCCGTAATGTGCCGGGTGGGTGTCGCATCGGTGCTCAGGCGACAGGGCGAGCGGGATGAAGCTGCAAGCGAGCTTCGCGGCGCGCTGGAGGCGTTACGGCGCGCGCTCCCGGCCGAGCACCCGGACATCGCGTCCGTGGCGCTCGAGCTGGGGCGGACGTTTCGCGCTCAGGGCCGACTTGCGGAGGCGGCCGAGCTCCTCCGCGAGGCGCTCAGGATCCGACGGCTCAGCTTCGGAGCGGGGGCGCGGCGGGTGGTTGAGGTGGAGGAGGAGCTGGGCGAGAGCGGCAGGTGATGGGGGGCGGCCCGGATGATGCGTCCCGGGCTGCGGCCCGGCAATCGGCCGCGCGCCTGAAAAGAGAAGCGCCGCGGATCCCCGCCTCGACGGAGATCCGCGGCGCTGGAGATACTCTGAGGCTCTACTGGCCCCCGTGCCCCTCGCCCTGCTGGTGGCACTCGGCCTTGCACGCACGCTCTTCCCGCGCTATCTGCTCCATGACGGCGCGATGCCGCGCGTTCTCGTGGCGGATGCACTCTTGATCGTGACCGCAATGCCTGAGATTTCTCTGGTGGCGGATCTGCTCGAGGGCGCGCTCGCGCTGAGCCTGCCATACGCAATCGCGGATGCACTCGCGATACCCGCCGTGCCCGTGGTGGTCGAGATCTTCGCCGTCACCGCCGCTCGACGGCGACAAAGAGACGTCGGGTGCTGTGGTGCGATCCTCGACCTTCGCGCACTGCGACCCCGTAGCGGCCATCGCAAACACGAGGAGAAGGGCGAATCCGAACCACCGAAGATGCCTGAGGTAGCTGTTTCCCTTCATGTCTCGTCCTCCTCGAACATCGCTAACGCCGTGAACTTCGTATCGCCGAAGGCCTGAACGCGGCGGAGGCCCGCCGTCGCTCGGAAGATATCGAGACATCAGAAGCCGTGGCTCCAGGAGACTCCGCCCGAGAGGACATCGAGATCCAGGAGCGCCGCGAGAATGGCGAAGTGGAACGGCAGTTCGATCCGCGATCCCGCGTTCCATTTCTCAGTATCGTATTCTAGCATCACCGAAGCGTTCTTGCCATAGCCTCCCCGCAAGCCGCCGAACATTCCGTCGAGAACGGTGCGTTCCGCATCGAACACTCGGAATCCGTACCCGAGCGTCGCGTTCACGCTCCAGTCGCCTCCGCAATGGGCGATTCCACGTGTCGCGACGGCGTACAGAGAGTGGAAGTAGCGGTTTCCGTGCGGATCGTCCAAACCGATCGCGACCGCCGGGTACCACGCCTGGGGGAAGAGGAGGACTCGACCGCCTGCCATACGATCCGCCTGGGGTCCGCTGCTCGGAGACTCATCGAGAAACTCGGTCTGCGGAAAGACGGTCGCACGGATGGCGACCTCGGTCCGCGGCAGGAAGCCCAGGGCGAAGGAGTAGACGTCGCTGTTGCTGGCGTCCCTGGCCGCATAGGCCCACTTCTTGTCAACGAACCGGTACGCGAGATGGAGGGATCCCTCGCGCAGGACTTCGGCCGTCGGGACGTTGATCAGCCCGGTCATGCCGCCCATGGAAGGCCCGCTCTCGCCGGCCGAGACGGCTGCCGAGAAGAACACTGTCACGCCGAGGACGAGCGCCGCAGGCTTCACGAAGCCCCCCCCTCGCGCTTCGCAGCGGTCTCCGCCCGGAGATCCTCGAGGTTGTTGCGCACGAACGTCGGATAGAGGCCCTTGCGGAAGCGCGCGGTGTTGTCATAGAGCTTCACGCGAAGCCCCGCCAGACTCACCGACTCGCGATACTCCCAGGGGAAGGCCGGCACGGTCACGGCGCGCAGCCGCGCCGGCGGCCCGCTCCGCTCCACCGGCAACGGCAGACTCATGCGAAAGCCAACGAGCCGATCGGTTTCAGTGTTCACGCCGAAGAAGCCGAACTCGGTCTCATGGAAGCGCCGGGCGACATCCACCCTGACGCCTGCATCCCCGTGCATGAATCGGCCCGCGGTCACCGTCGTCTCGACATCAATGAGCGGCGCGCGATGCGTGAGCGCCGCGAACGCCGACCACGCGGCCATCGAGGAGTAAAGCGTCACCCCCTCCGAGAACTTGAGGTAACCCGAGAAATCTCCTCCCACGCGGCATTCGAGCGCGCCGTTGAAGAGCAGCCGCCCAGCCTCCCCCGCGAAACCGTAGCGGTTGTCCGAGAAGTATCCGGCGCTCAACGCCCCGAGGCATGCACCCGGCAGCCAGCCGGCCGCAGAGAGGGTGGTGCGTCCAGGGGCCACGGGACGCGCGAAGGTGTCAATCTCGTCTCTCAGGCGAATGATCGCCTGCGCGGTGAAGAGCATCCCGCGCGCCGGACTCACCGTGGCCTCGGGCGCGACCCAGGCGCTCAGGCGCAACGGATCGCCGGGGATTCCGAACTCGAGATCGAGGAGCGGCCGGGCGGCGACATCCACCTTCCAGCGGGAGTTGTTCGATTCCGCGAGCCCGGCGCGCTCGCGGCGCGAAGCCGACAGCCCGCCGTCAGATCGGATCTCGAGCCGTTCGCCGAACCACCGCGCATCCGCGCGCCCGTCGAGGAAACGACCCCAGTCCGCGCATCGCGCGGTCAGGGAGATCAAGGCGACTCCGCGCGTCTCGGGGATGATCTCGAGGAGAGAGGCGGAGTCCGCACGCGCCGAAGCGATCCCCGCGACGACACCAAGCGCCCGCAATTCGTAACGATGGATTCGGTTCTCATACCAGACGGTGACGCGCTCCGGGGAAGCGTGCACGCAGACGCTTTCGAACCCGCGCGCGACCAGCTCGTCCGTGACGCTCTCTTCGATCGCAGCCGGCTCGGCGATTGGGGATCCGCGAGCGGCTCCCGGCGCGGGCGCGACGAGGAGCAAGCACGCGAAGGAGACGGCGCGCAGCGCACCGATGAGGATCGGGCAGATAGACGGCAAAGGCCGAGTCATGATCGTCGCCACCTTGCGGGGGTGAAGAAGGGCGGATGACGTGCCCTGGATTATACGCCCGTGGATTCGGCCCGGCAATCGAGGCGGGCGGCCGGATGCACAATAGCCGATTCACCGCAGGCCAAGTAGAATGGACGGACCCTGCGACCCCCTCGCGGGGTGCGTGGCGAATCTGAGGAGGACCGTATGCCCGAGCGCGGCGTGTGGAACGTTCAAGGAACGAGGCTGTCGGGTCCCCGGCCCCTCCTCTACGCGGTCCGCGCGCGCCTCGACGCCTGGCGCGCCGCACGGTTCTCCGAACGCCTCTGGCGCCACGACCACAAGCTCTGGTCGGCCGAACCCGTGCCGGAGATCGAGAACCGCCTCGGCTGGCTCGACCTTCCGGAGAGGATGGCGGGGCGGATCGAGGAGCTTCGCCGCTTCGCGGATGAAGTGCGCGCCGAAGGCATCGGCCGCGTCGTCCTTCTCGGCATGGGCGGATCGAGCCTCGCGCCGGAGGTGCTCCAGCGCACGCTGGGAAACGCCGCCGGCTTCCCGTCGCTCGAAGTCTTCGACACCACGCACCCGCGCGCCCTCCGCGACCTCGAGGCCAAGCTCGCTCCGGGAGCCACGCTCTATCTCGTTTCGAGCAAGTCCGGCACGACGATCGAGACGCTGTCGGGCTTTCGCTACTTCTGGGGGAGAGAAGCCCGCGCGTCCGGGAAGCCCGGGCGCCGGTTCGTCGCCATCACCGATCCCGGCACGCCGCTCGAGGCGCTCGCGCGCGAGCGGCGCGGCTTCGGCTCCGTTAAGGGGGAGCTCCGGCTTCTCTGCAACCACCTCAAGGCCGAGGTCCGAACCGCGGCGGACGAGCGGTTTCACGCCTACCATGGTGAAGTGGCGGGGAGGGTGACCGCGAATCTCCGGGAGGCGATGGCGGGATGGAAGGGGCACCTCGGACGGGTGACCCGGGAGTTCGAGGGGTGGCTCGCCGACGCGATGATGGAGGAGATGGGGGCTGTCTCGCTGCACGGGGAGGGGCACCTGGCGGGTTTTCTCTTCAGGGCGCAGGCGAGCGTCGAGCGGTCGGTGCGGGCCTTCGTGGACCGGCTGGCGAGGGAGATCGAGCGCGCCCTCGGGATCCGTTTCGAAGGGGCCCGATTCGATCCGCAGGTCGAAGAGCCGGCCCACCCCGACGTCCGGCTCTCCCCAACGTTCGACACCTACTTCGAGCTGATCTGGTTCCTCATCCCGATGCGGATCTTCCGGCCTCTGGTCCGCAGGCATTTCCTGCGCAGGATCCCGTGGGAGGTCGAGAAGAACCTCTCCCGCGTGGGGGGCCAGTGGGCCGACGCCATGGGCGCCTCGATCGATGGTCTGTTCCGGGACGCGACGGCGTTTCTCGAGCGTGAGGTCGAGACGATCGCAGGGCTGGTCGGCGAAGCCGACGCGGGGAATCGGGGCGAGGAGGTCCGGGCCGCGCTCGCGGAGCTTGACGGCCTCGAATCCGGGGTATCGGGCGGCGGCGAAATCCTTCCGTAACCGATCGTATTTATTATGCTTTCATTGATACGCCCTTCCCTTGATCTATGGTAGAATAATGCGTTTCCGAAAAGCGTGAGGCGGCGTTCCGGCCGCGTCGATCCGGATCCTTCGAAGGAGCACCCGAACCCCCATGGACCTGTTCCAGAAGCAGGCACAGCCCCGCGCCATCCAGGACGAGATGCGCCAGAGCTACCTCGACTACGCGATGAGCGTGATCGTCGGGCGGGCGCTCCCCGACGTCCGCGACGGCCTGAAACCCGTCCAGCGCCGCATCCTCTTCGCCATGCACGAGCTGGGGAACGACTACGGCAAGCCGTACAAGAAATCCGCCCGCATCGTCGGCGACGTGATCGGTAAATATCATCCGCACGGCGACAACGCGGTGTACGACGCCCTCGTCCGCATGGTGCAGGACTTCTCGCTGCGGTACCCCCTGATCGACGGGCAGGGGAACTTCGGTTCGGTCGACGGCGACTCGGCCGCGGCGATGCGGTACACCGAGGTCCGGATGGCGAAGGTGGCGGGGGAGCTGCTGTCGGATCTCGACAAGGAAACCGTCGAGACG
>JAGVPR010000245.1 GCA_020052115.1 Candidatus Eiseniibacteriota bacterium | reverse complement strand
GGCGAGCCGGCGCGATCTTCCCGGACTCGGGCGCCGGAGCGCCGCAGGACTTGCGAACCACCAGACGCGTCGGGAGCACGTCGCGAGCGGTGGATTTCGCTTCGTCCGAGCGGCACGACAGCCACCGGCGCACGGCACGCTCGCCGAGTTCGTAAGCGTCCACGTGCACTGTGGTGAGGGCGGGGCTCAGATACTGCGCGATGGCGATGTCGTCGAAGCCGGTGACGGCGATCTCTTGAGGCACCAGCACGCCGCTGTCGCGAAGGGCGCTCATCAGCCCGATCGCCATGTAGTCGTTGGCCGCGGCGACGGCGGTGGGGCGCGGGTGCAATCGAAGGATCTGGCGGGCGCTCCAGTAGCCGGAAGACTCGGTGAAATCGCCCGCTATCTCCCACCGTGTCGAAGGCTCCACGCCCCATTCACTCAGAGCTGTCCTGTAACCCCTGAGGCGCTCCTCGGCGTCCAGATTGCCTACGGGGCCATTGACGGTCGCGATCGCGCGGTGTCCAAGCCGGAGAAGGTGGGAGACCACGGCGTAGGCGCCGTCGAAGCTCGCGATCGAGATCGCGCCGAAACCGTTGGTCGGGAAGCGCGGGTTCAGCACGACGATCGGGAGCGATTCGCCGATCTGCTCGATCGCCCGCGAAGCTCCGTCATGGGGGGCCATCACGATGAGGCCGTCCACGAGGCCCCGCATCGAGCGTGTCGCCGACACAAGTGTTTCCGCATCCGCATGCGAACTCGAGACGAGGATCTGATAGCCTTCGCGGCGCGCCGTCTGGTCTATTCCGCGGATCACTTCCGAGAAGAACTCTCCGTAGAGGTCGGGAAGGAGGACTCCCAGCGTCAGCGTGCGGCTCGTCGTGAGGCTTCGTGCCGCGGAGTTCGGCCAGTACCCCATGCTCGCGGCAATCTCGTGGACATGGCGCCGCGTCCCTTCGCTGACACGCGTGCTCCCGTTGAAAACGCGGGAGACCGTGGCGATCGAGACCCCGGCGGACCGGGCCACGTCTCTGATGGTTGCCACGAAGCCTCCGAAGAGTGATGGTCGGAAGGGGGCGAAAGGCTGTCCAGCGGACCGCTTCTCTGTCCCTGCGAAACCGGTTACATTATAGTCTCCGGCGGCAGCTTCGTCAAGGATGGAGTCGGATGGGCTGGTCGGTTTCGGCCGCGGCATCCGGGCGCCGCGGGGCATTGGGTGTAAGCTCCGGCGAAGCGGACAGGCCTCTCCCGTGGGGTGCCGGACGGGGGATTCCAAAGGGGATAGCGATGGCGATGAGCGGAGGACCATCCGTGTCACGACCGGTCGCAGCGGCGTTCATGCTGGCGGCCGTCGCGATCTCGGCCGTACTGGCCGCGGCCGGCTGCGGCACCCCGAGGGGAAAGGCCTCGAACCGGGCCTTGTCGGCACCGTTGGGCGCTGCGTTTCTCGACACCCTCGAACAGCGGACGTTTCATTACTTCTGGGATCTCAGCGATCATCGGACAGGGCTGACCCCGGATCGCGCGCCTTCCAAATCCTTCGTGAGCGTGGGCGCAACAGGATTTGCGCTCACCGCCTACCCGATCGGCGCCGAGCGCGGCTACATCTCCCGGGAGGACGCGCGCCGGCGCGTGCTCGACACGCTTCGGTTCCTCTGGACCCTGCGCCAGGACTCGCTGGCGTCGGGCTCAGGCGGCTACCGCGGCTTCTTCTACCACTTCCTCGAGCCGGAAACCGGCCACCGCTTCCGCGACGTGGAACTCTCGACGATGGACACGGCGCTGCTCATCGCGGGCGCGCTCTTCTGCGGATCGTACTTCGACGGGCCCGCGGCCGAAGAGGACAGCATCCGCGCCCTCGCGGATTCCCTGTACGCGCGAGTGGACTGGCGCTGGGCGCAGGTTCGGCCGCCGACGGTCTCCCACGGGTGGACTCCCGGGAAGGGACATCTGCCTTATGACTGGCGCGGGTACAACGAGGCGCTGATCATGTACGTCCTCGCCCTCGGTTCGCCGTCCCATCCGGTCGGGCTCGACGCTTGGGCGTCGTGGGTCTCGGGCTACAAGTGGGGCGCCTTTCAGGGGCAGGAGCATCTCGGTTTCGCGCCGCTCTTCGGCCACCAGTACTCACACGTCTGGGTGGATTTCCGCGGCATCCGGGACCAGTACATGACGCAGCGCGGCAGCGACTACTTCGAGAATTCGCGGCGCGCGGCGCTCTCGCAGCGCGCTTATGCCGTGGCGAATCCCGGCGGTTGGTCCGGCTACGGCGAGCGGTTCTGGGGGCTGACGGCATGCGATGGGCCCGTGGAGCGCGCCCTGGAGATTGACGGACGGCGCCGCGAGTTCCACACCTACTGGGCGCGCGGGGCATCGTTCAACGAGGTGCAGGATGACGGCACCGTCTCGCCGTCGGCCGCGGCCGGCTCGATCGCCTTCGCGCCGGAAGTCGTGCTTCCTACGATCATGTCGATGCGAATGACCTACGGCTCGAACGTGTTCTCGAAATACGGTTTCGTGGACGCGCTGAACCCGACGCTGCGGGTGGAGATCCCGGTGCAGCACGGCCGTGTCGTGCCCGGCGTGGGTTGGTTCGACACGGACTATCTCGGGATAGACCAGGGACCGATCCTGGCGATGATCGAGAACTACCGGAGCGGCCTCGTGTGGCGCGTCATGCGGAGGAACCCGCACATCGTGAGGGGCCTCAGGGCGGCCGGCTTCACGGGCGGCTGGCTCGACACGACCCGGGTGGGATCGTGATGCGGTGCACCGCCCCGTTCGCTCGAGGCGCCGGGGCGTTCGCCGCCCTGTTCGGGCTCGCGTGCGCGTTCGCGGCCGGTTGCGGGAACGCGCCCGCGGGAGCGCGCGTTTCGATTCGGCTCTGGGCGATGGGGCGGGAAGGCGAAGTCGTGCAGGAGTTGCTCCGGGGCTTCGAGGCCGAGAATCCAGGGATCCAGGTGCGCGTACAGCAGATTCCGTGGTCGGCCGCGCACGAGAAACTCCTCACCGCGCACGTCGGCCGCGCCTCGCCCGATCTGGCGCAGCTCGGAAACACCTGGATCGCCGAGTTCTCCGCGCTCCAGGCGCTCGAGCCGCTCGGGCCGTGGATCGAGCGCTCCTCCACCATTGACTCGTCCTCCTTCTTCTCCGGGATCTGGGACACCAACGTGATCGAGGGCACAGTCTACGGCGTGCCGTGGTATGTGGACACGCGCGTGCTCTTCTACCGAAGCGACCTCCTCGAGCGGGCCGGCTACGATTCGATCCCCGCGGGCTGGGGCGTCTGGCGCGACGCGATGAAGGCCGTGAAGGCCGGGGCGGGCCCCGGGGATTTCGTCTTCTTCCTCCCGGTGAACGAGTGGACGCACGTGGTCATCTTCGGGCTGCAGGCCGGCTCGCGGCTCCTTCGCGATGACGATACGCGGGGGGATTTCTCCGGGCCCGAATTTCGGCGGGCGTTCGCGTTCTACATCGATCTTTTCCGTGACGGCCTCGCACCGCCGGTGGCGAACACCGAGATCTCGAACCTCTACCAGGAGTTCGCTCGCGGGTATTTCTCGATGTACATCAGCGGCCCCTGGAATCTCGGCGAGTTCGCGCGCCGCCTGCCGCCGGAGATGCAGAGCGCTTGGGCGACGGCGCCGCTCCCCGGGCCGGACGAAGATGGCCGTCGCGTGTCGGTGGCCGGCGGATCGAGCCTCGTGCTCTTCCGTTCGTCCCGGCACAAAGATGAGGCCTGGCGCGTGATCGAGTACCTCTCGCGGCCGGAGCAGCAGATCGCCTTCTACCGTCTCTGCGGGGATCTCCCGGCGCGCGAGGAGGCCTGGCAGGATTCCGCGCTCGCCGCCGACCCGAAGATGGGGACCTTCGGCGAGCAGCTCGAGCGGGTCGTCTCCACGCCGAAGATCCCCGAGTGGGAGCAGATCGCCATCCGCGTCCAGGAGTGCGCGGAGCAGGCGGTCCGCGGCGCCGTAGAACCCGATTCGGCACTGGCCGCGCTGGACCGCGACGTGGACCGGATCCTCGAGAAACGGCGCTGGCTCGTCGAGCACGGCCGCGCGGCGCGAGGCCGGCCATGAGATCGCCCGCCGCACCTCACGAGTCCAGGGCCGCCTGGATATTCGCGGGCCCCGCGCTCGCGCTCATCGCCTTGTTCTTCGTGCTGCCCCTGCTCGCGGGATTCGTCCTGAGCCTGACCGACTTCGATGTGTACGCGATCGGTTCCCCCGGTGTCGCGCGCTTCGTCGGGCTCGGCAACTACCTGAAGACCCTCGAGAGCCGCGATTTCTGGAACGCCCTCCGGAACACGCTCTACTTCGTCGTCGTCGGGGCCCCGATCTCCCTCCTCGTCTCGCTCGGGGCGGCGATGCTCCTCTCCGCGCGGCTCGTGCGGTTCAAGAGCGTCTTTCGGACGATCTACTTCGCGCCGGTCGTCACGACGATCGTTGCTGTGGCCGTCGTGTGGCGGTATCTCTACCACCCCCACTACGGCCTGCTGAACTACTTGCTGGGCCTCGTCGGGCTCGGTCCGGTGGACTGGCTCGGCGATCCGCACTGGGCGATGCCGGCGATCATCCTGCTCTCGGTGTGGAAGAACTTCGGCTACAACATGCTGATCTTCGTCGCCGGACTCCAGAGCATCCCCGACGAGCTGTACGAAGCGGCGGAGGTGGATGGGGCGGGGCCCTGGAGCCGCTTCCGGCACGTCACACTTCCCGGGCTCGCCCCGACCTTCCTGTTCGTGGGCGTCACGGTGATGATCGGCTACTTCCAGCTTTTCGTGGAGCCGTACGTGATGACGCAGGGAGGCCCTCTGCGCAGCACCACGAGCGTTGTGCTTCTCATGTACGAGCAGGGCTTCCGGTGGTGGAGAATGGGCGCGGCTTCGGCGATCGCGTTCATCCTGCTGGCGATCACGCTCGCGGGCACTCTCGTCCAGATGCGCCTTCAGAGGGCGAGGCGATGAGCACGAGGACGGTGAGACCATGAGCGTCGCCGGGAGCCGGGCGAGGCCGATCCGGAGCGTGGCCCTGCACGCGGCGCTCTTCGTGGGCGCCATCGGCACGCTCACGCCGCTCCTCTGGATGGTCGGCGCGTCGTTGATGAAGGCCGGGGAAGCGAACCAGCTCCCGCCGCGTCTGTTCCCGAAGGACCCGACGCTCGAGCAGTATGTGGCGCTGTTCACGCGGCTCGATCTCGCGCGGCACTTCTTCAACAGCGTCATCATCACGGTCGCTGCCACGATGCTCTCGATTCTCATCAACGCGATGGCCGGCTACGCATTCGGCAAGCTGCACTTTCGCGGGCGCGACCGGATCTTCGGGACACTCTTGGGTGCGCTCGTCGTGCCCGCGCAGGTGGGGATGTTGCCGCTCTTCCTCTTGCTCCGCGAGATGGGTCTCGTGAACACCTACATGGGCGCGTTGGTCCCATACCTGGCGAGCGTTCTCGGCATCTTTCTCGTGCGGCAGTACGTGATGTCCGTGCCGGACGAGCTGATCCACGCGGCGCGCGTGGATGGTGCGGGGGAGTTCCGCATCTTCTGGACGCTCATCCTGCCGGTGATCCGGCCGATCCTGGCCACGCTCGCGACGTTCGTCTTCCTGAGCGCGTGGAACGACTTCATGTGGCCCCTGATCATTCTGAGCGACAGCGCGAAGTACACGCTGCCCGTTGCGCTCGCGAACCTGGCGGGGGAGCACGTGCAGGATGTCGAGCTCATGATGGCCGGGTCGGTGCTCACGATCCTCCCGGTGATGATCGTCTTCCTCGTATTCCAGAGGGCCTATGTGCGCGGCATCATGGCGGGAGGGGTGAAAGGATGAGGGCCGTTCTTGCCGCGATCGTCGCCGCGGTCGCTCTCTCTGCGACAGGCTCCGCGGCCGGCGCCGAGGTTGACGGGTTCGAGGACGTGGGCCGCTGGTCCGCGCATCCGGCCGACGGCACGGAGCTCGCGATCCGCTCCGACGCCGGAGCGACAGGCCGCGCAATGCGGCTCGACTTCCGCTTCCTGAAGGGAGGCGGATACGTCATCGCCCGCCGGGAATTGGACCTTCCTCTTCCCGAGAACTACGCGTTCTCGTTCCGCATCCGCGGGGACGCTCCGCCGGAGAATCTCGAGTTCAAACTGGTGGATTCCACCGGTGCGAACGTGTGGTGGTCCGTGCGGCGAGACGTCCAGTGGCCGGAGGATTGGCAGTCTTTCCGGATCAAGAAGCGCCAGATCTCGTTTGCCTGGGGCCCCGCGGGCGGCGGCGAGATCCGCCGCGCGGCGGCGATCGAAATCGCCGTGACCGCCGGAAGCGGCGGGCAGGGGAGCGTCTGGATAGACGATCTGGAACTCGTGGAACTGCCGCCTCCGGATGCGGCGCCGCCGCCGCCGGTTCTCTCGGCGTCGTCGCAGCGCGCCGGGCACGAGCCGGACAAGGCGTTCGACGCCGACAGCACGACGACATGGCAGGGACAGACGAAAGAGCGAGAACCCTGGATCGCTCTCGATCTGCGGGGACCTCGGGAATTCGGCGGGCTGACGGTCGAGTGGGCCGGCCGCCGGCATGCGCACGACTACGACGTCGAGGTCTCGGATGACGGCCGGACGTGGACGGCGCTCCGCTCCGTGCGCGGCGGAAACGGCGGGCGCGATCATCTCTACGTGCCGGAGTCGGAGTCGAGGCATCTCCGGGTGCGCATGTTGAATGCGGGACTTGAGGGTGTCGAGATTCGCGAACTGATCGTGCGACCACTCGAATGGTCATCCTCGCGCGAGGCCTTCTTCGGAGCGATCGCGAAGGAGGCGCCGCGCGGCTGCTACCCCCGGTCGTTCGGCGGAGAGCAGGTGTACTGGACCGTCGTGGGCGCGGACGCCGATCCGCAAGAGGCGCTCGTGAGCGAGGACGGCGCGCTCGAGGTCGCGCGCGGCGGCTTCACGATCGAGCCGTTCCTGTTCGTGGATGGCAAGCTCGTGACGTGGGCCGACGCCACGTCGCAGCAGAGCCTCTCCATGGGATTCGCGCCCGTCCCGCGCGTTATCCTCAGCAGCGGGGCGCTCGACTTCGGTCTCGATGCCTTCGCAACGGGCGAGCCGGGCGCGTCCTCGCTCGTCGCGCGGTTCTTCGTCTGGAGCCGGGACGGCGGCGCCCGCACGCGGGGGAGGATCTTCCTCGCGATCAGGCCGTTCCAGGTCAATCCGCCGTCGCAGTTTCTCAACCTGCCGGGAGGCACCAGCCGCATCGCTTCGATCGCCGCAGACGGCGCGACGATCCGCGTGGACGGCCGGCGCGTGATCAGCCTCACCGAGCCCGACGGTTTCGGCGCCGTCGCGTTCGACGGCGGCGATGTCGTGGCCGATTTCCTGCGCGAGGGGCGTCTGCCGGAGGCGGCGCGGGTCGAGGATCCGTTCGGCGCCGCGAGCGCCGCGCTCGCCTACTCGTTCGAGCTGGAGGGCCGCGAGCCGTACGTGGTGGATCTGGTGATCCCGTTCTATGACGATGTGCCCGCCCCGGTCATCGGGGCGATGGATACGCCCCGCGACTGGACCGATCTGCGGTTGAGGGCGGCCGCGGACGGATGGAAGGAGGCCACCGGCCGCGTGACGATTGACGTCCCGTCCGGTGTGGGGAGTCTGCTGAGAAGCCAGCTCGGCTATGTCCTCGTCAATCGCGCGGGCCCGGCGATCCAACCGGGGACGCGGAGCTACGCGCGCTCGTGGATCCGCGACGGGTCGCTGACGGCATCGGTGCTGTTGCGGCTCGGCCGCCCCGAGCCGGTGCGCGAGTTCATCGAGTGGTTCGCTCCGTACCAGTACGCGAGCGGAAAGATCCCGTGCGTGGTGGACGCGCGCGGGGCGGATCCGGTGCCGGAGCACGATTCGAGCGGGGAGTTCATCTTCATGGTTTCGGAGTACTTCCGGTACACGGGAGACCGCGCGTTCGCGGAGAGCCTGTGGCCGCGAGTGGCGGCGGCGGCGGCGTACCTCGATTCTCTTCGCCGGACAGGACGCAGGGACGAGTACCGGAAGTGGGGGAAGCAGCAGTTCTTCGGCTTGCTGCCGGAGTCAATCAGCCACGAAGGCTACTCGGCGAAGCCGATGCACTCCTACTGGGACGATTTCTTCGCGCTGCGGGGATTTCGCGATGCGACGTTCCTCGCGGACGCGCTGGGGCGCAAGGAAGATGCGCGCAGCCTCGGTGCGATCAGCGATGAGTTCGAGCAGGACCTCCGCGCCTCGCTCGACGCCGCGAGGGAGGTGCACCCGATTGACTTCATTCCCGGCTGCGCCGATCTCGGGGATTTCGACGCCACCTCGACGGCGATCGGCGTCTCGCCGCTCGGACTGGAAGACATGCTGCCGCCGGCGGATCTCATATGCACGTTCGACAAGTACATGGAGTTCTTCCGCAACCGCCGCGACGGCGCTCCGTGGGAGGCGTTCACGCCCTACGAGGCGCGGATCATCGGAACGCTGGTGCGGCTGGGGCGGCCGGCCGACGCATACGATCTGCTGAAGTGGTTCCTCCAGTTCCAGCGTCCGCAGGGCTGGAACCACTGGGCCGAGGTGGTATGGAAGGACCGCCGCCTGCCGCGGTTCATCGGCGACATGCCGCACACGTGGGTGGGGACGGAATTCGCGCGCTCGGTGCTCGACATGCTGGCCTACGAGCGGGAGAGCGACTCGACGTTGGTCCTGGCGGCCGGGGTACCGGCGGACTGGGCTTCAGGTACGGTGTTGCGCGGTTTGCAGACGCGATACGGAAAGCTCTCCTACACGATGAAGGGGGTTCCCGGCGGCGTCGCCGTGCGGATCGAGAAGGGACTCGACATCCCGGAAGGCGGCATCATCGTCCATGCGCCGTTCAACGCTCTCATCCGTTCGGTGGCGCTGAATGGCCGGGAGGCGCCGCTGTTGCCCGGCCGTACGGTCATGGTCCGAAAGCTGCCCGCGGAGATCCTGTTCGGCCGGTGAGGCGCCTCAGCGCCGATCGCGCGCGGACGTTTCGTTCAGTACACGCCCGCGCGTCCGGATCACCTCGCGGTAGAAGAGGGCGCTGTCCTTGAGCGTCCTCTTCTGCGTTTCGAAGTCCACGTGCACCAGCCCGAACCGCTTCGAGAACCCCGCCGACCACTCGAGATTGTCGAGCAGCGACCAGGCGAAGTAGCCTCGGAGGTTCACGCCGCGCCGCATCGCCTGGTGCGCGGCGGCGAGATGGCGGCGGAAGTAGTCCACCCGCTTCGGATCGTGCACGCGCGCCCCACGCGCCCGCGGAGGATCGGCGATCGCCGCGCCGTTCTCGGTCACGTAGAGGGGGATGTCGCCGTAGCGCTCCTTGAAGGCGACGAGCGTCCGCGTGAGCCCCCGAGGATAGACCTCCCATCCGGTCTCGGTGGTGACGGCGCCGCGCTGCTTC
>JAGVPR010000007.1 GCA_020052115.1 Candidatus Eiseniibacteriota bacterium | reverse complement strand
GTACAGATTCTCGTTCGCGCGCGCGGGCTCGATCCGGTCGTGGTTTCGGCGGAGCGCGCACTGCGCGTGTGCCTGGGGCTGGAGGGCCGGCTCGTCGCGCTGCGCCGCGGCGATCTCTGGGAGATCGAAGCCGCGACCGAGGACGCCGCGCTCCTCGTCTCCCGCCTCGTTACCGCGACCGGCCTGCTCGTCAATCCGAACCGGCACAGATTCGTCTGGAGATCCGTCGGTGCGACGGTCGGCGCCGAGAAGGACTGGGGCGAGGGCGGGCTCGCGCCGGGGGCGCGATGCCGCGCGTTTGTTCTCGTGAGCCCTCTCGGCGGCGAGACCGGGGAGCTGATTCTCGCGCCGCTGGCGCGAGCGCTGGGTGAGGGCGTGGTGACGCGCGCGACGCGCGTGGATCTCTGGGCCATGGACCTTGCCGTCGGCAGGGATGAGGCGGCCACGGTGGCCGCCGAGGCGGCCGTGACGTCATCGAGGCGGCGCGGTCTTCTCGCGAATCCGCACTACCAGCGGGCGACGGTGCACGCCGGCGTGCTTCCGCCGCTTCCGCTCCGGAGTCTCGTTGATGGGCGCGTGGAGTGAGGGGCTTCGTGAGGAATGCGGCGTCGTGGGCGTCTACGGGCGCCTGCCCGCCGCGCCGCGTCTCTACCTCGGGCTGAACTCCCTTCAGCACCGCGGCCAGGAGGGCGCGGGCATCGCTGTGAGCGACGGCGAGCATATGCGCTCGCACAAGGGGATCGGACTGGTCAACGACGTGCTCACCGAGCCGGTCGTCGCCTCGCTGCCCGGCGCCTTCGGGATCGGCCACAACCGTTACTCGACCACCGGCGCCAGCGCCCGCCCCGAAAACGTCCAGCCGATCGTCGTGGATTGCCGGCACGGCCGTCTGGCGGTCGCGCACAACGGAAACCTCACGAATGCGCGCGAACTGCGCCGCCGCATGGAGGAAGAAGGCTCGATCTTCCAGACCACGTCCGACAGCGAGATCGTGCTCCACCTCATCGCGCGAAGCCGCCGGGGCTCGATGCTCGAACGTGCCCGGGAAGCGCTCGCGGCGGTGCGCGGCGCGTGCACGGTCTTGCTCATGAGCGAGAAGGAGATCCTCGGCTACCGCGATCCGTTCGGATTCCGGCCGCTCTGCCTGGGCCGCCTCCCCGACGGTTACGTGCTGGCCTCCGAGACGTGCGCGCTGGACATCATGGGGGCGGAACTGGTGCGCGAGATCGAGCCGGGCGAGATGGTGCTCCTCGACGCCTCGGGGGTCCACGGCGTGCCGCCTTCTCCCGGGGAGGCCGATCATCCGAAGGCGCAGTGCGTCTTCGAACAGATCTACTTCTCGCGCCCGGATTCCGTCGTGTTCGGCGAGAGCGTTGATCGCGTCCGCCGCCGTCTCGGCCACGAGCTGGCGCGCGAGCATCCGGCCGCGGCCGACATGGTGATCGCCGTGCCGGACTCTTCGAACTCGGCAGGCCTCGGTTTCGCCGAGGAGTCGGGAATCCCGTTCGAGCTGGGCCTCATCCGGAATCACTACATCGGCCGCACGTTCATCGCCCCCGTGCAGAACCAGCGCGACGGCGGGGTCAAGGTGAAGTACAACCCTGTGGCCGCCGTGCTGCGCGGCAAGCGCATCGTCGTTGTGGATGACTCGATCGTGCGCGGGACGACGAGCCGGCTGCTGGTCCGGATGCTCTTCTCGGCCGGCGCTCGCGAGGTGCACTTCCGGGTTTCGTCCCCGCCGATGACCGGGCCCTGCTTCTACGGCATTGACACGCCCAAGCGCTCGGAGCTGATCGCCTCGCAGCTCTCGGTGCCGGAGATCGGGGAGTACCTGGGCGTGACGAGCCTCGGGTATCTTTCACTCGATGGGTTGCGACGCGCGGTCGCCGCGCCGGAGCGGTTCTGCTATGCCTGCTTCAGCGGCGAGTACCCCGTGCCGGTGACGGACGAGGTGGGGCGCCTGACTCTGGAACGGGGCTGACGCGGACGGAGGTCTGGATGTCGAGACGCATCATCGAACGGCGGCGGGAGAAGGTGGCCGCGCTCCGCGCCCGCGGGATCGAGCCGTACCCGCACGGCTACGGCGTGACGCATCGCACGGATGCGTTGCGGGCGGATTTCGAGGATCTGGCCGCGCGCGAGTCGGTCGTTCGCGTGGCCGGGCGCCTCGTCGCTCAGCGCGGACATGGCAAGGCCTCCTTCGGTCACATCGAGGACGGCGGCGGGCGGATCCAGGTCTACTGCCGCGAGGACGGGCTCGGCGCCGACGCGTATGCGTTCTTCCTGGATCTCGATCTCGGGGACTTCGTCGGCCTGGAGGGCGTGCCCTTCGTGACGCGAACGGGCGAGATGACCGTGCGAGCTTCGCGGATCGAGCTTCTCGCGAAGTCGGTGCGGCCGATCCCCGAGAAGTGGCACGGACTCAAGGATGTCGAGACGCGCTATCGCCAGCGCTACGCCGACCTCATCGCAAATCCGGAGGTGCGGCGCGTCTTCGTCGCGCGCGCGCGGCTCGTCTCGTCGCTCCGGCGCTTCCTCGACGCACGCGGCTTCATCGAGGTCGAAACACCCATCCTCCAGCCGATCTACGGCGGCGCTTTCGCGCGGCCGTTCACGACGCGCCACGAAGCGCTCGACACCGATCTCTACCTGAGGATCTCGGACGAGCTCTATCTGAAGCGGGTCATCGTCGGCGGCTTCGAGCGCGTCTACGAGATCGGCAAGGATTTCCGCAACGAGGGCATGGATCGTTCGCACAACCCGGAGTTCACCCAGCTCGAGCTGTATCAGGCCTACGCCGACTACGGCGACATGATGCGTCTCTTCGAGGAGATGATGGCCGAGGCGGCCCGCGAGCTGACCGGAGGGCTCACGGTGCGTTACGCGGAGCACGAGCTGGATTTCTCGCCGCCATGGCCGCGCCTCTCCTTCACGGGGGAGATCTCGCGGCTGGCGGGCGAGGATGTGCTCGATCTCGACGCCGAGGGGTGCCGGCGCGCAGCGGCGCGTCTCGGCGTGGAGACGACGCCGGGGGCAGGGGCCGGCCGGATTCTCGATGAGATCTTCTCCGAGAAGATCCAGCCCGGCCTCATCCGGCCGACGTTCGTCGTGGATCACCCGCGCGAGCTCTCGCCGCTGGCGAAGGTCAAGCGCGGCGACGCGCGTCTCGTCGAGCGTTTCGAGCCGGTCATGGCGGGCCTCGAGGTGGGCAACGCATTCTCCGAGCAGAATGATCCCGAGGAGCAGGCGCGACAGTTCGAACGGCAGCAGGAGCTGCGCCGGGCCGGCGACCTCGAGGCGCAGGTCATGGATCGCGACTACATCCGCGCCCTCGAATACGGCATGCCCCCCACGGGCGGCCTCGGCGTCGGGATTGATCGCGTGACGATGATCCTCACCGACAGCCGCACGATCCGCGACGTGATCCTGTTCCCGCACCTGAGGCCCGAGGAAGGCCTCGAGGACCCGGATGCGGAGGAGGACGAAGAGCAGTCCGACGATGAAGGGAAAGGCAAGGGCTGAGCCGCATGGCCTACGAATTCTTCATCGCGAACCGCTACCTGCGCCCGCGAAAGCGTTTCGGACCGGTGGGGCTCTTCACCGTCTTGTCCGTGGCCGGCGTGCTCGTCGGCGTGACCGCGCTCCTGTGCGTCCTGTCGGTGATGAACGGCTTCGAGGAGGAGGTGCGCAAGCGGATCGTCGGCACGAACGCGCACGTTATCGTGCTGCGCTACGGCAACGAGGGGATCTCGGATGCCGACAGCGTCGCCGCCGAGATCCGCAAGGTGAAAGGCGTTCTGAGCGCAGCGCCGTTCGTCTACATGAAGGGGATGATCAGCGCGGGCGGGCAGTCCGACGGGATCGTGATCAAGGGGATTCGTCTTGGCGATGAGCGCGCGGTGACCGACGTGATCCAGAACATCCGCCCGCCGATCGACTCCCTGAGCGCGGGCGGGGCGACGGGGCATCCAGACATCGTGCTGGGCCGCTACGTCGCCGACAACCTGCGCGTGATCCAGGGCGACACCGTTCTTCTCACCTCCCCATTCGGGGGCCAGGTCTCGCCGTTCGGCGTGCTGCCGCGCGTGCGGAAGTTCCGCGTGGCGGGGATCTTCACGTCCGGCATGTACGAATACGACGCCTCGATGGCGTTCGTCTCGCTGGCGGCGGCGCAGGACTTCTTCCAGACCGGGGATCGCGTGACGGCCGTCGAGGTGAAGATCCGCGACCTCTATGACGCGCCTCGCCTCGCGGACACGATCGTCGAGCGGATCGGGGGGTTTCCGTTTCGCGCGAACAACTGGATCGAGCTGAATCAGAATCTCTTTTCATGGATGAAGCTCGAGAAGATCATGATGTTCCTTATTCTGACGCTCATCGTGCTCGTCGCGGCCCTGAACATCGTGAGCGCGCTCATCATGATGGTCGTCGAGAAACGGCGCGACATCGGGATCCTGAAATCCATGGGCGCGACCGGGGCGGGGATCCAGCGGATCTTCGTGCTGGAGGGGATCGTGATCGGCGCGATCGGGACCGCCGGCGGCTGCGTCTTCGGCTTCCTCCTGTCGTACCTGCTCGACCGCTACAAGTTCATCTCGCTCCCGGGCGAGGTCTACTTCATTGACACGCTTCCGGTGAGGATGGAGCCGCTCGACTTCGTGATGGTGGCGCTCTGGGCGATGCTCCTCTGTTTCCTCGCCACGCTCTATCCGGCGTGGAAGGCGTCGCGGCTCGTGCCGCTGGAAGCGATCCGTTACGAATGAACGCCGACCGGCCGACTCTTACGGGTGACGGCGCTGCCTCCGGGGTCGCGGGCGCGACGCCGTGGATCCTCGAGGCGCGCGGCTTGAGCCGCACGTATCGAACGCCGCAGCGCCAGCTGGAGATCCTCAAGAGCGCCGACCTGAGCGTGCGCGAAGGCGAGGTCGTCGTGATCGTCGGGGCCTCCGGGGTGGGGAAGAGCACCCTCCTTCACCTCCTGGGCGGGCTCGACCATCCCACGGCGGGCGAGGTGTTCTTTCGCGGTGAGTCTATCTACAAATTCTCGTCGGAGCGCCTCGCGGCATTTCGGAACCGCTCGGTTGGATTCGTGTTTCAGTTTCACCACCTCCTGCCGGAGTTCACTGCGGCCGAGAACGTGATGATGCCCGCGCTCGTCGGCGGCGCGGGCGCGGCGGCTGCGCGCGAGTCCGCCGAGGCTCTCTTGGTCGAGGTGGGGCTGTGTGATAGGATGGACCACAGACCCGATGAACTGTCCGGTGGCGAGCAGCAGCGCGTCGCTGTGGCGCGGGCTCTCGTGAACCGGCCGCAGGCGGTCCTGGCGGATGAGCCGTCGGGCAATCTCGACAGGGCCACCGCGGGCGAGTTGCATCGCCTGCTGCGTCTCCTGGCCAGCTCTCGGCGGCAGGCATTCGTCGTCGTCACGCATGACGTGGAGATCGCCTCCATCGCGGACCGCGTCCTGGTTCTCGCGGATGGGGTGCTGCGGGAGAAGTCCGAGACCCGCCCCGGAGAGTAGGAAGCGATGCACTCGAAACCGTGTCAGATCTGCGGCAAGGCGCTTGCCACGATCCATCTGACCGAGATCGAGAACAACACGAC
This sequence comes from Candidatus Eiseniibacteriota bacterium, assembly GCA_020052115.1. GTDB lineage: Bacteria > Eisenbacteria > RBG-16-71-46 > JAGVPR01 > JAGVPR01 > JAGVPR01. The sequence goes on along the minus strand of JAGVPR010000007.1, from coordinate 8,356 downwards.
GAACGAGATCCACGTCTGTGAAAAGTGCGCCGAGGAAAAGGGCTTTCACGGCCCCGGGTCCAAGGGAAAGCTGTCCATCGTTGATCAGTTCCTGCAGCTCGCGGCTGGTGCCGGAGGGGATGAGTTCCAGGTCCAGTGCCGCCGCTGCGGGCTCACATTCTCCGAGTTCCGGCGTGTCGGGCGTCTCGGGTGTTCCCAGTGCTACGCTTCGTTCCAGGCTCAGCTCCGGCCGATCCTGAGAAAGGTGCACGGGAGCGTCGTTCACGTGGGCAAGGCGCCCGTGCGCGACGAGTCGCGTCTCAAGCGCCTCCGCGAAGTGGAACGGCTCCAGGAGGATCTGGAGCGCGCGATCCGGCGGGAGGAGTATGAGCGCGCGGCCGAGATTCGCGACCGGCTGCGCACCGTGCTGGAGTCGGAGACGTCGGGCGGCTCTTCGTGAGCACGCCGCGGAGGCCCTCGCGGTGCGGAGCTTGAGCGCGCTTCTCTCGCAGGAACGGAACTGGCTCGACGCTTCGGGGCCGGATTCGGACACGGTTCTCTCGACCCGCGTGCGCCTGGCGCGCAACCTCGAAGCCTTCCCGTTCACCACCCGCGCGCGCGATGACGAGTTGGAAGCGGTCATGCAGCGCGTGGCCGGCGCTGCGCAGAAGGTGGATCTGCTCCATGCGGCTCCCTTCTTCCGGATCCCCGAACTGTCGGCCATGGACCGCGCGTTTCTCGTGGAGCGCCATCTCGCGAGCCGCGACCTCGTCGGCGATTCCCGCCCGCGCGGCATCGTGGTCGGCCCCGGCGAAGGGCTCACGATGATGATCAACGAGGAGGATCATGTCCGCATGCAGGGGATCCTCTCGGGATTCCAGCTCGAGGAGGCATGGCACCTCGTCAACCGCGTGGACGACGATCTCGACGGGCTTCTGGAGTTCGCCTTCTCGGAGGACCTCGGGTTTCTCACCTCCTGCCCGACCAACGTGGGCACGGGGATGCGGGCCTCGGTCCTGGTGCACCTGCCGTCGCTCGTGCTGACGAAGAAGATCCGGAAAGTTCTCTCCGGCGCCACGGAGGTCGGGCTGGCCGTGCGGGGCTTCTATGGCGAAGGCACCGATGTTATGGGCAATTTCTTCCAGATCTCGAACCAGGTGACGCTGGGCGAGGACGAGAAGAAGACGTTGCAGAGCCTCGAGCGCGTCGCCCGGCAGATCCTCGGCTACGAGGAGAAGGCCCGCGAGACGCTCGTTTCGACGGCGCGGGTCCAGATCGAGGACAAGATCTATCGAGCCCTGGGAGCGATGCAGTCCGCGCGGGTGATCAGCAGCCAGGAGGTCCTGGGGCTCATCTCCGCGGTGCGCTTCGGCATCTCGCTCGGCCTGCCGGGGATGCCGGGGCTGACGGTGCTGAACCGGATCCTGGTCACATCGCAACCGGCGCACCTGCAAGTCCTGGCGTCCCGGGACATGGAGAGAGCCGAGCGGAACGTCTACCGCGCGGAGTACATCCGGCGGCTTCTGGCCGCGGAGAGCGGGGCCGGGGGAACCGATCATGCATGACAAGTTCACCGAGCGTGTGCGGAAGGTGATGTACCTCGCCCGAGAAGAAGCGGCCCGCCTGCAGCACGACTACATCGGAACCGAGCACCTCTTGCTCGGGGTGCTGCGCGAGGGAGAAGGAATCGCCGCTACGGTGTTGAACAACCTGGGCCTCGATCTCGACCAGATCCGCCAGGCGGTGGAGGGAATGGTCAGCTCCAGCGGCGGCACCCTCAACATGGGGGAGATCCCGTTCACCCCGAAGGCCAAGCGCGTCCTGGAACTCTCGGTGGACGAAGCACGGCAGCTGGGCCACAACTACGTCGGCACGGAGCACCTGCTCCTGGGGCTTCTCCGTGAGGGTGAAGGGGTGGCGGCCCGGGTGCTCCTGGAACTCGGCGTGGACCGCAAGAAGGTGCGCGAGGAGACGCTCAAGCTCCTGGGGGGGACCCCGCAGGGAGAACCGCAGGAGAGCGAGGAGCGCGTGGAGACGCCCGCGCTCAATCAATTCGGCCGGGATCTCACCCTTCTGGCCCGCGACGGGAAGCTCGACCCGATCATCGGCCGCGAGGCGGAGATCGAGCGCGTGATCCAGATCCTGAGCCGTCGCAAGAAGAACAACCCGGTGCTCATCGGGGAACCCGGGGTCGGCAAGACCGCGATCGCCGAGGGGCTCGCGCAACGGATCATCGAGAACAAGGTGCCGGAGACGCTTCGGAACAAGCGGATCATCACGCTGGATCTGGCCGCGGTCGTCGCGGGCACGAAGTATCGCGGGCAGTTCGAGGAGCGGCTCAAGGCGGTCATGAACGAGATTCGCGAGTCGAAGGACACGATCATTTTCATTGACGAGATCCACACGATCGTGGGCGCGGGTGGGGCCGAAGGGGCGATTGACGCCTCGAACATGCTCAAGCCGGCGCTCTCGCGCGGTGAGCTGCAGTGCATCGGTGCGACGACGCTCGACGAGTACCGCAAGTACATCGAGAAGGACGGCGCGCTCGAGCGGCGCTTCCAGTCCATCATGGTGGACCCGCCCTCGGTGGAGGAGACGATTCAGATCATCAAGGGGCTGCGCGACAAGTACGAGGCGCACCACGGCGTGAAGTACACCGACCGCGCCGTCATCGCGTCGGTGCGGCTCTCCGACCGCTACATCAACGACCGCTTCCTCCCGGACAAGGCGATTGACGTGATTGATGAGGCGGGATCGCGCGCGCGCCTCCGGATGTCCGCGATTCCGGCCGAGGTGCGCGAGATGGAGAAGCGGATCGAGGAGACCTCGAAGGAGAAGGAGTCCTCGATCAAGGCGCAGGAGTTCGAGAAGGCGGCGAAGCTTCGCGATCGCGAGAAGGTGATGCGCACGGAGCTGCAGCGGCTCAAGCGATCGTGGGCGGAGAAGAAGATCGAGGTCCAGGCGACCGTGGACGAGGACGACATCGGGCTCGTCATCTCGAAGATGACCGGCATCCCGATCTCGAAGATGGAGGAGAGGGAGTCCGAGAAGCTCCTGCGGATGGAGGAGGAGCTTCAGAAGAAGGTCGTCGGCCAGGAGGACGCGGTGACGGCGATCGCACGCGCCGTGCGCCGCAACCGGGCCGGGCTGCGCGACCCGCGCCGCCCGATCGGCACCTTCATCTTCCTCGGCCCGACCGGGGTCGGCAAGACGGAGCTGGCGCGCGTGCTGGCCGAGTTCCTCTTCGACGACCGCGATTCGCTGATCCGCGTGGACATGTCCGAGTACATGGAGAAGTTCTCCGTCTCGCGTCTTGTCGGCGCTCCACCCGGCTACGTGGGGTACGAGGAGGGCGGTCAGCTCACCGAGAAGGTGCGGCGCAAGCCGTACTCGGTCGTGCTCCTCGATGAGATCGAAAAGGCGCATCCGGATGTGTTCAACATTCTTCTGCAAGTGCTGGAGGACGGGCACCTCACCGACTCTCTCCGTCGCCGCGTGGATTTCAAGAACACCGTCCTCATCATGACGTCGAACATCGGCGCCCGCATGATCAAGAGCGGGGCCGGCGCGCTCGGGTTCCGCAGCGATGCGGCGTCGGCGAGCTACGACTCGATGCGCACGACGGTGCTCGACGAGGTGAAGAAGGTGTTCAATCCCGAGTTCCTGAACCGCGTGGATGAGCTGATCGTCTTCAAGTCGCTCGGCCGCCCCGAGATGGAGAAGATCGTCCATCTCCTCGTCGCGCGGGTCCGCGAGCGGCTCACGGACCATCAGATCGAACTCCTCGTCTCGCAGGAGGGGCTGGAGTTGCTGGTGGATCGCGGGTTCGATCCGGCCCTGGGCGCGAGGCCGCTCAGGCGCGCCATTCAGAAGCTGATCGAAGACCCTCTGTCCGAGATGGTGCTGAAAGGCGCCGTCCACGACGGAAGCACGGTCCACGTCGTCCGCAAGGAGGACGAGCTGGACTTCGACGTAAAGTGAGCCGGGGAGAAGGGAGGCCGCGCTGACGTTCGTCCGCCGCTTCGCATGGGGCGCCCCGCAGTTGCTCATCCTCGGGGTCCTCCTGGCGGGGTCGCCGTCGCGCGCCGCCGCTCAGGCTGCAGGCGCCGTCCTCGACAGCGTCCGCGTCGAAGGGAACAAGCTCACCGACACCGCGCTGGTCCGCTCCACCCTCAGCCTGAAGCCCGGGACCGCCCTCTCGCCGCCGGCCGTGCGGGAAGGGCTCAAGCGGCTCTGGGGGCTCCGGCTCTTTTCCGATTTGAGCGTGGACGGCGAGCGCAGCGAGCGGGGCATCGTCCTCACGGTGCGGGTTGTCGAGCGCCCGCGGATCACCGCGGTGCGATTCGAAGGCGCCGACAAGCTCTCCAGCGATGAGCTCCTCGAGAAGATCTCCAGCAAGGTCGGCACGCTCCTCGACCGCAGCACGCTCGACTCCGACCGCCGGAAGCTCCTCGCGGCATACCAGGAGGAGGGGTACGCGCGCGCGCAGGTGGCCCCGCTGCCCAAGATCACGGGCGGCACCAAGGCCGACCTGACGTTCCGGATCGAAGAGGACCAGAAGTGCAAGATCCGGGAGATCTCGTTCGAGGGGAACGAAGCGTTCGACGGCGGAAAGTTGCGAAAGGCGATCAAGACCAAGCGAAAGGCCTTCCTCCGCGGGGGCGGCTTCAACCAGGAGAAGTTCCAGGAAGACCTCGAACGGGTCGCGGCGTTCTGCCGGAACCACGGCTACAAGGACGCGCGCGTCACGGACCACGCGCTTCGCTACAGTCCCGACGGAAAGGATCTCAGGATCAGCATCACGGTCGAGGAGGGCGCGAAGTTCACGATCGGCGAGATCCGCTTCGAGGGGAACACCGTCCTCGCCGACTCGATCCTCGTCCAGACCGTTCGGTTCGAGTCCGGCAGCGAGTATAACCAGGAACAGATCGATCGCGCCTCGGCGGAGATGTACAACCTCTACATGGAGCGGGGCTACCTCGTCTCCCTCTCGATCCAGCCCGACACGGAGGAACACGACCACGCCGTGGACGTGACCTATCGGATCCACGAGGGCGACCCGTCGCGCATCGGCGAGGTCAAGATCGTGGGCAACACGCGCACGAAGGAGCGCGTCATCCGCCGCGAGTTGAGCGTGTTGCCCGGGCAGATCTTCCGGCGCTCCGCGTTGCAGAGGAGCCAGCGTGACGCCTTCGCGCTCGGCTTCTTCGAGGACGTTCAGGTGGACTACGAGCCGCCGGCCGGCCCGGACACCACGGGCATCGATCTCATGTTCCGGGTGAAGGAGAAGCAGACCGGGACGGCCTCCGCCGGACTCGGGTACTCCTCCGACGCGGGGCTCACCGGTTTCGTCGAGCTGGGGCACAACAACCTGTTCGGCAACGGCCAGAGCGTCACGCTCAAGCTCGAGCGCGGCAGCCGGCGCAGCAACTACGAGGTGGGGTTCAACGAACCCTGGTTCATGAACACGCCGACATCTCTCGGCGTGGATCTCTACAAGACCGATCGGTCGCTCGATCTGTACGACGAGAGGCGAACCGGCGGCAGCGTCTCGGTCGGGCGTCCGATCCCCTGGCTCGACTACACGCGGGGCTTCGCGACGTACGGACTCGAGGATGTCAAGCTCACGAACTTCGAAACGAAGGACATCGAGGCGCTCTTCGTCACCGGCACGCGCCGCACCTCCAGCGTGCGGCTGGGGCTCATCCGCAACTCGACCGACAACCCCTTCTACCCCGCGTCGGGTTCACGCGTCACGACCTCTTCGGAGTTCGCGGGAGCGGTTCTCGGCGGCGATACCGATTTCCAGAAGCACGTGGTGGACCAGCGCTACTACATTCGGCCGTTCTGGAAACCCGCTCTCATGCTGCGCATGCGGACCGGGATCCTCACGGGTTATCACGCGGGCGGGTCGGTGCCCAGTTACGAGACGTTCCGCCTCGGCGGGACGACGACCGACTACCTGCGCGGCTACGACGATTACTACGTCGTCCCTGACGAGAACGTAAGGACGAGCGATGGGCGCATCGTGCGATATCCGGGCGGGCGGTACATGTTGACCCTGACGGCGGAGTACCAATTCCTCATCGCCGAGCCCGTGCACGGCCTGTTCTTCTTCGACGCGGGCCGCAGCTGGAACTCGGTCCACGACGTGGATCTCACGGGACTGAAGCGCGGCGCCGGCGCCGGTATCCGGCTCGAGGTGCCGCTGCTCGGGCAGATCGGATTCGATTACGCCTACGGCTTCGATCGCGACGGCGGCCGAAGCGGATGGCGCCCGCATCTCATCTTCGGCCGGATGTTCTGAGCGGCTCGCGCGGGTCGGCCGGGGAAAATAGCGGTTGCGATGCCGTGTTTAGTTTTGCTAATTTCTACCGCAAGTTCTCGGCTTCATTGATGATGCGGCGCCGAGTCCTCAAGGAGGTTTTTCCCATGCTGAAGCGTTGGAGCGCGGCGGTCTGCCTGGCGGCGATCTGCCTCGCGGCGGCCGGCGCGGCGAGCGCCGCGGACCTCAAGCTCGGGTTCATCGATTCCGAGCGGATCTTCAAGGAGTACAAGGGTACGCAGGCGGCCCAGCAGCAGTTCGACCAGGACGTGCAGGAGTGGAACGTCCAGGCCCAGAACTACAAGAAGGACATCGAGCGCTTGCGCGTCGAGCTGGAAGGGCAGGGCCCCATGCTCAGTGACGAGAAGAAGATCGAGCGCGAGCAGGAGCTGCAATCGAAGCTCAACCAGTACGATCAGTTCGTGCAGTCCATCTGGGGCCCGAGCGGCCTGATCGCCCAGCGCAACGAGGAACTGACACGGCCTATCGTCGCCAAGATCAAGACGGTGCTCGGCAAGATCGGCACCGACGAGGGCTACAGCATCATCTTCGACGCCGCGGACGGGAACATCGTCTACGGCGAGCCGAGCTTCGATCTGACGGACCGGGTGCTTCTGAGCCTGAACCAGGGTGAATGACCCGGGCCCCAGCGCCGCGGCCGCGCGCGGCGCGGGAGGAACGATGATGAGAGTGCGGCTGGACGAGCTGGCGAAACGCCTCGGCGCGGACATCGCCGGCGACGGGACTGTGGAAATCACGGGGGTCGGCGGAATCCGCGAGGCCCAGCCGGGCCAGATCACGTTTCTCGCGAATCCGAAGTACGAGGTCTATCTCTCTGAGACGCGCGCCTCCGCGGTCATCCTCGGCGGGGATCATCCCGAGATCGGCAAGCCCGCGCTCCTCTGCGCGAACCCCTATGTGGCTTTCCTCAAGGTCCTGAAGCTGTTCAGCGCGGACCGCGCGGTCGTAGCGCCGGGCGTCCACGCGACCGCGATCGTCGGGGAAGGGGTGGCGCTCGGACAGGACGTCGCGGTTGGGCCGTACGCCGTGATCGGAGACGGGGCGCGGATCGGCGATGCGGTCGTGCTCATGTCCGGCGTCCACGTGGGACCTCGTTGCCGCATCGGGCGAGGCACGTTCGTCTACCCGAATGTCGTCATCCGCGAGGAGACCGAGATCGGCGAGCGGGTCCTCATTCACGCCGGGGCAGTGATCGGCGACGACGGCTTCGGATTCGCGAAGGACGGGAAGAGCTATCTCAAGATTCCGCAGGTGGGCAACGTCGTCATCGAGGACGACGTGGAGATCGGGGCGAACACGACCGTGGATCGCGCCACGACCGGGACGACGCGGATCGGGAGCGGCACGCGCATTGACAACCTGGTGTAGGTGGCGCATAACGTGGTGATCGGCCGGAACTGCATCATCTGCGCGCAGGTCGGCATCTCCGGCTCGACCGAGATCGAGGACAACGTGACGCTCGCCGGGCAGGCCGGTCTCGTCGGACACATTCGGATCGGCGAAAACGTCGTCGTCGGCGCGCAATCCGGCGTGACGAAGTCCGTCCCCGCGAACACTCAGGTTTCCGGCTATCCCGCGCAGCCGCATGGACTGGCGCGGAGGGTCTACGCGAGCCTCAGATCGCTTCCGGATCTGTCTCGCGCCGTCAAGGACCTCCTGTCGCGCGTCGAACGCCTCGAATCGAAGGCGGGCGGCGAGAAGGAGGAATAACCGTGGTGACTCAACAGGTGACGGTCGCCCGTGAGGCGGTGTTCACGGGAACGGGTCTGCACAGCGGCCGGCAGGCGATCGTGCGGATTCGTCCCGCGCCGATCAACAGCGGCGTGAGGTTCGTGCGGAGCGACCTGCCGGGCCGGCCCGAGATCCCGGTGTCGCCGCGGCACGCGAAGAACGAGCTGCGCGAGGCGCGGCGGACGATCCTCGCCGTCGGCGATGCGCAGGTCGAGACCGTCGAGCACGTGCTCGCGACGCTGGCCGGACTGGGCGTGGACAACGCGATCATCGAGGTGGACGGGCCGGAGCTGCCCGAGC
>JAGVPR010000179.1 GCA_020052115.1 Candidatus Eiseniibacteriota bacterium | reverse complement strand
GCTGACGCGGCGGCCGCGCAAGCGCCCGCGAAGGCGGCGCGAAAGGCGCCGGCGAAGAAGCCCTCGGGCGGCACGCTCCCCTTCGGCATCACGGGGACGTTCGATTTCCAGACGATCTACGACGACAACATCTTCCGCTACTCGCCCGAGAACCTTCTCGAGTTCCGTCAGGGCCTCAACCCGGAGAAGTTCAACCTCGATACCTACGACGACATGATCCTGAGCCCGCGCGTCGAGCTGAGCCTGGACCGCCGGCTCTTCGGCCCGATGGCGACGAACTTCCGCGTCCGCTACACACGCTGGCAGTACCTCAGCAATCCCGACAAGAACAACGAGGCCTGGATGCTCCGGCTGCGCCAGCCTGTCTCTTCGCGGACCTTCTTCGAGGCGGGCTACACGTACGCGCCGCGCGCTTACATTCGCGAGCTCTCGGACCGCGCGCCGTTCGACCCGCGCACGACGACCCCGCTCCGCTGGATGGGGTTCAACGCGCTGCGCCATGCCTTCATGATGGCCGCGCAGAGCCGCGTCTCGGACCGCCTGACGACGCGGATCGAGGGCGGTCGCGTGATCCGCTACTACAACCGGCCGTTCCTCGAGAACGACAACTGGGAGTGGAACGGCGCCCTGAGCGGTCAGTTCACCCTGACGAAGATCTGGCGCCTATCGGGGCGCTACGCGTACAGCAACACGAAGGCGCGAGCGCTGGACACTGTCGGCGAGACGCCGAAGACCTCGGACGACGGCGACCCTTCGTACGAGCGCGATCTCTACGAGCTGGGGCTGCGATTCCGGCCCGCGAAGGCGATCCGGCTCTTTCGTGAGAGCAGCATCATGGGGCAGTACCAGGAGTACTACTACACGAGCGACCTGCCCTACTACCTCGACGCGACCCACACCGGACGGAAGGACGAAGTCTGGGCGGGCGAGGCGACGGCGACGTCGGCGCCCGTGTGGCGCGAGGTCACGCTCGAGATCGGATACCGGCACACCGAACGAAGCTCCTCCTCGACCGCTTCTTCCGTCGGCACGGAGAGCATCGAGGAGGACAAGAACTACAAGGACAACAGGGTCTGGTTGGGGATGTCGTATCCCTTCTAGCGGGAGGCGGAGGCTCATGGTGCGCGGACGGACTGGGTGGTCGCGTTGGGTGGTGGGGCTCACGGCGGGGCTCGCTCTCGCATGCGCGGTGCTGGCCGGGTGCGGCGAGCAGGATCTCTACCGGCCCCCCTCATCACCGTATCAGGTCGTCTCGCGCGTGCCGCTGCCGAGCATCTCGGAGGACGTGAGCATCCTGGGGCATCACGCCTACGTCGCCGGAGGCGAGGCGGGCCTTCACGTCATCAACATCTCGAACCCGCGCTCCCCCATCCTCGTCGCGACGATCAACACGACGAAATATGCCGAAGCGATCAAGGTCGCGAGCACGCCGACAGCGGGCGGCGTCGTGGACATCGCCTTCGTCGTCGAGGGCACCGAGGGGATCACGACCTACAACGTGGACGACCCGGACAGCACCTACTCTTACGGCCAGGGCACGACGGCCGTGGATGGAAACGGGCTCTTCATTGACATGCCCGACACGCCCACCGACAAGTACAGCATCTTCCTCGCAGAGAGCTGGAAGGGAATCCGCATCTTCGAATCCGATCCGGAGTTCCCGGGCGTGCTTCGCTACAACGGCGTCTTCTCCGGCACGCGGGGCTACGCCAAGGCGATCGCCGTGGCCGACGGGTACGCGTACGTCGCCGACGACGAACTGGGCTTGACCGTGCTGGATGTGCGCGCGCGGATCCTGGGTGCCGTGCGCGTCGTTTCGGGCTGCGACACCCCGGGCAACGCCAAGGGGATCGTGGTCGGAAACGGCTACGCGTACGTTGCCGACGGCAAGAGCGGGCTGGCCATCCTCTCGATTCACGGAGGCGACGCGCCCGTTCCCGCGGGCATCCTGGCGCTTCCGGGCGATTGCCGCGCGATCGTCGTCCGCGGCCGCTACGCTTTCTTGACCGCGGCCGACGCGGGGATCCACGTGGTGGACATCACGCGCCCGACAGAGCCGGAGCTGGCGGGCACGATCGTGACGTCGTTCGCGACCGGCATCGCCGTCTCGGACGCGGGGGTCGTCTGCGTGAGCGATCGCGTGGACGGGCTCGTCGTCCTGGCGGGCCCCGGATCGTTCCCCGACTCGACGGCGCCGGGCGCGGTCGGCGATCTCGTCGCCACGCCGGTCAACGCGAGCACGGTGCGGCTCTCCTGGCATTCCCCGGGCGACGACTGGTTCGAGGGCCTCGCGGAGCAGTACGACATCCGCTACTTCGAGCGCTCGATCACCGAAGCGAACTGGGATTCGGCCTCGGTCGCGACCGGGGAGCCGCTTCCTTCGGAGAGCGGAGCCGCCGAGAGCTTCGATGTGACATCTCTCGACCCCGACACCCGCTACTACTTCGCGATGAAGACCATGGACGACGCCTCCAACTGGTCGCGCCTCTCGAACGTCGCGACGGCGATCACCTACGCGGGGAACGTGCCGCCGGCGCTGTCCTCTCCGGGCGTCACGCCGGCGGGTGCCGAGCCGGGTACGCCGTTCACCTTCGAGGTTACGTACACCGACGCCGACGGCGACGCACCGAGCCGCGCGGATCTCATCCTCTCCGGCGTGAACCACGCGATGACGCCTCAGGGGACCGACTACAGCGCGGGCGTCGTCTTCCGCTATGAGGCCACGCTGGATCGCGGGAGCTACGAGCACTCCTTCGCGTTCGACGACGGGAACGACCATCCGGTCTCCACCCCCGTCACGGCGGGCCCGTGGGCCGGCGAGGTCTACACGATGGGCAGTCCGGCCGGCGAGCTGGGGCGGGACACCGACGAGGCCGAGCACATCGTCGTCTTCGCTTGGGACGTCACGATCTCCGATCATGAGGTCACCCAGCTCGAGTACGAATCGGTGCTGGGTGTTGCGCGCAACCGCTCCTATTTCCGCGGCCCGAACCGTCCCGTCGAGAACGTCTCCTGGAACGACGCGATCGAGTACTGCAACACGCGCTCGGTGATGGAGGGCCTCACGCCGGCTTACTCGATCAGCGGCGGCACGGTGACCTGGAACACCGAGGCGGACGGCTACCGGCTCCCCACCGAGGCCGAGTGGGAACGCGCCTGCCGCGCCGGGACCCGGACGGCGTTCGCGAACGGCCCGATCAGCGTGGAGGCGTGCGTGGACACGACGCGCAGCCGGCCCGACCCGGTTCTCGCGCAGATCGGCTGGTACTGCGGCAACGCCGGCACCTCGACCCACGACGTCAAGACCGCCGCCGTCGCGAACGCCGACGGCCTGTACGACATGCACGGAAACGTCTGGGAGTGGTGCTGGAACTGGTACGCGGCCGCTCCTCCCGTCGGCGATCCGGTGGGACCGGCGAATGGCACGCACCGCGTCATCCGCGGCGGCTCGTGGTATTACCTGGCGCGCGACTGCCGCTCCGCCTCTCGAGCGCCCTACCCGCCGACGACCATGGACGACGTCGTCGGGTTCCGAGTGGCGAGAACGGTCACGGCGCGGTGAGCAAGGCGACGCCCGATCCGGCGCGCCTGATCTCGCTCTTGGCCGAAGACGGCTTCGTCGTGCCCGCGGCGAAGCCGCTCGTCGGCGACTTCGGCGACAGCCGTGAACTCTCCGAGGAACTTCTCGCGCTCGTCTGCGCCGGCTCGAAGACGGCCACGTCGAGCCTCCCCTGGTCCTGGGAAGCCGACGGCGATCCGGTCGCCCGCTCCGGCGACCTCGAGATGGTCGTGGACTGGGACGGTCTCCCCGCGGCGGTCATCGAGTACACTGAGGTGTTCACCGTCCCCTTCCTCGACGTGCCCGCGGACTTCGCGCGGGACGAAGGCGAAGGCGACCTGAGCCTCGAAGCCTGGCGCGAAGGGCACCGGCGGTTCTTCACCCGCGAATGCGCGCGGCTCGGCCGCGAGGCATCCGACGAGATGCCGGTCGTTTGCACGCGCTTTCGCGTCTTATATGTCGTGCGGGCCCGCCGGCATCGCGCCTCTCCGCAATCCCCCGCGTGACGGGAAGGTGGAAGTCATGGAGAAAGACCCCCGCGAATCCGGCAAGGAGGGCTTCTCGCAGCTCGGGAAGGACGTCCGCGCGTTCATCGGGCTCGAGACGTTCGCGCGGCCCGAGAACGTGCGGGAGGTTCGATGCACGTCCGACGAAGTGACCGCGCTCTGCCCGGTGACGGAGCAGCCGGACTGGTACACGGTCGAGATCTGCTACGAGCCGAAGGCGCGCTGCATCGAGAGCAAGTCGCTGAAGCTCTACCTCCATTCGTTCAGGAACAGGGGCCTCTTCTGCGAAGCGCTGGCATCCGAGATCCTGGCCGAGGTGGTCAAGGCGCTGGAGCCGTTCCGGTGTGAAGTGTCGGTGGAGCAGAAGTCCCGAGGAGGCATCAGCATCGTGGCGACGGCGACGTGGGGGACGTCCTCGACCGGTTTCGCCGAATGAGCGCGGGCCGGAGAGCGGTCCTCCTGCTTTCGGGGGGGCTGGATTCCTCGACCCTTCTCTTCTTCGCGAGAGAGGCGGGGTTCGAGGTCTTTCCCGTCGCCGTGGACTACGGCCAGCGGCACCGAAGGGAGATCGAGGCCGCCGAGCGAGTGTGCGACCATGCTCGATGCGCGCTCACGCGCCTCGCGCTTCCCAGCCTCGCGGCTGCCTTTCGGGGAGCGGCTCTGACCGACCCGGCCGTCGAGGTCCCGCATGGGCGCTACGATGACGACTCGATGCGGGCGACCGTCGTCCCGAATCGCAACATGGTGCTCCTCTCCATCGCGGGCGCAATCGCGATGAGCCGGGGCGCGGCGCTCATCGCCTACGCCGCCCACGCCGGCGACCACGCAATCTATCCCGACTGCCGTCCCGAATTCGTGTCGGCCATGGAGAAGGCTCTCGCGGCGGCGCACTACAGCCCGGTGCGGCTCTTCACACCCTTCCTCACCTGGAAGAAGTCGGAGATCGTCGGCTGGGGCGCGGCTCACGAGGTTCCGCTCGGGCTCACGTGGTCCTGCTACGAGGGCGGCGAAAAGCACTGCGGGCGCTGCGGCACCTGTGTCGAGCGGCGCGAGGCGTTCCTGGCCGCGAGCGTGAGCGATCCCACGGAGTACGAAGCGGGCGATCCACCGGCCTGAGGCGATGGCCGGCCACGGCGGGCGGGCCGCATCGTC
>JAGVPR010000092.1 GCA_020052115.1 Candidatus Eiseniibacteriota bacterium | reverse complement strand
TGACGCCTCGTGCGGCGCCTTCCACGGCAGGCCGGGCGAGGATGACACGCTGGGTGCTCCACCCGCGCGCGGTGGATTGTGCGCGCAGCCGATCAGCGCGAAGGACGCCGCGAGCACGACGACACCCGGAGTGATCGCTCGCCTGCGCGCTACGGTGCCTTGCCGGTGCATCACGGGCTCCTCTCGGGCCGGACCAAGCCAGGATCAGGGAAGAGGGAAGAGCACCTCGAGATGGGCCGACCAGAAGTCGGGTTCGACCCTGCCCGAGGGAACACCTTGGGGCGGATCGTCGAGCCTCGTCGCATCAATCCAATGGTAGCGGGCGTCCACGAGGATCTGCGGCCCGCTCTCGCGAGCGATCCGGAATCCGGATCCGAGATGCCAGCCGAAGTCGCGATCGGTCTTCTTGTGGGACGCGGCGCCCGTCCACTCGAATGTCGTCGCGTACAACCCGAACCCCCCGGCCGCATAGACCGAGGGCACTAGGTCGAGCACGGCCGAAGCGGTGACGGGCATCGCCCGCACCTCGACTCCCTTCAGGGAGACCGATGCGTGACGGCAGGCGGCGATCTCAGCTCTGATTCCCGGGAGATACACGTAGTGAACAGCGGCCCCGCCGAGGAGATGAGCCGGACCGTCGCCGGCGATCCCGGCGACGCCGATTCTCGGGCCGGCCAGGAAGGCCGCGGGGACGCCGGCAGCCGCACCGGGCGCGACGAGAACGCTGATGACGATGATTGATGAAAGGAGTCTCATCCAGTCAATCTCCTGAGAACGCCTGTCGGGAGCGCGATCGCGTCCGATGCTACCACGGCCGGCCCGAGAGGTTTGACATCTCCGAGCATCGGGGTGCATAATCCGTTGCCGCCTGCGCGCCATTGCTCTGAACACGGATGCTCCGCGCTCGCGTCCAGTCGCTCGTTCATCACCCGCCCGTGGTGACTTGGGTCGTTGGGACCGAGGCCGCTGCGCGAGATGTCGGAAAGAGATGTCGTCTCCCGTCCTTCGGCCGGTCCAAGGCCATCTTCGCCCGCGCGCTCTGCGTCGCGCGGACGCCACCCTCTCGAGCGGCCCGGCCTCGTCTTCCTCTTCGCCGCCTCGATCGCGCTGGTAACCTACGTTCTCTATCGCGCCCTTCCGTATTTTCTCTCACCGTTGGAGGCCCGGCCCCACCTGGCCGCTGACGCCGCGTTCCGGCCGAGCGGAAGCTGGGGGCATGGTCTTGGCGTCCTTGGCGCTCTCGTCGTCGCTGCGACCTTGCTCTATCCCCTCCGCAAGAGTTGGAAGCTGCTTCGACGATTCGGCCGGATCGCCCCGTGGCTTCGATATCACATCTGGTGCGGGTTGGCAGGGCCGGCCTTCGTGACCCTGCACACGGCATTCAAGTTCGGCGGCCTCGTGGCGGTTTCGTACTGGTCCATGGTCGCCGTGATGATCAGCGGGATCATCGGCCGCTACATCTACGCCCAGATCCCTCGCTCGATCGCCGGACAGGAGATGAGCGATCGCGAGCTGGCCGAGCGCGACCGCGAGCTGGTCGCGACCCTCCAGCGCGACCTGGCCTCCGATCCGGATCTGCTGGGCGAGATGGAGGTCCTCTCGGGTCTGCCCGGGATCGGCAAAGCCCGCGGCGTCCGTCTCCTGGTTCTCTCTGTCCTGCAAGACATCGAGCGGGAGTGGCGGACGCACCTCTTGCGCCGCCACCTGCGCGCCACGGGCCACTACTCGGCGCCGCTGGCCCGGGAGATCGCCGCGCTCGCGCGCCGCCGCGGGCTTCTCAGGCGACGGATCGCCGTACTCCACGTCTCGCGCAACATCTTCCGCCACTGGCACCGCATCCACCGTCCATTCGCCTACGTCATGTTCGTGGTCGCGGTGGTGCACGTCGCGGTCGCGCTCGCGCTCGGCTACACATGGAGTCCCCGATGAGAGCTGATCGCCGGAGGACGGCTCGTCTCGCGGTGGCTTTTCTGGCCGGCGCGTTGCTCTGCGTGGCAGGTCCGGCCGCGGCGCAGTTCTCCCCGGGCCCGCTGAGCCGCGCGCATCAGGATCTCGAGGGAACGTCGCGCTGCACGAAATGCCACGAGGTGGGCGGGAGCAAGGGCGCGAGCGATGCTCGTTGCCTCGCTTGTCACAAGGCGCTCCAGGCGCGGATCGCCGGCGGCCGCGGGTTCCACGCGCGCGACGGGCGCGACAAGGGCTGCGGCGCCTGCCACGCGGAGCACCACGGGCGCGACTTCGATCTCATGGGCCTCGACCGCAAGGCGTTCGATCATGCCGGGACCGGCTATCCGCTCTCGGGCCGGCATGCCGGCCTTGCGTGCGAGAAGTGCCATCGGGCGGCACGCGGTTATCTCGGCGCGGCGGCTGACTGCGCGGGCTGTCATGAAGATGTTCACCGGAAGTCGCTTGGCTCCGATTGCCGCAAGTGCCATGACGAGAACGCATGGAAGCCGGCGCCGGGGTTCGACCATGCGGTAACGCGCTATCCGCTCGCGGGCCGGCACGCATCGGTGGCCTGCGATCGCTGCCATACGGGGGGGAGGCTCACCGGCCTTCGCTTCGGAAGCTGCGAGGACTGCCATCGCTCGCCTCATTCCGAGCGCTTCGCAGCCGGACGAACCTGCTCCGCGTGCCACAGCCTTGACGGGTGGGCGGCAGGCCCGGCGTCCTCGTTCGATCATGCGCGGACCGGCTTCCTTCTCGATGGCGCCCACGTGAAGGCCACGTGCGCCGCGTGTCACAAGGACGGGCGCTTCGGCGCCCTCGGCGGCGCGACGTGCGAGCGCTGCCACCCCGATGCGCACAAGGGCCAGTTCGCGAACCGCGCGCGCGCCGGATACGCCGGGGAGCCGGAAGGCCGGGGCGCCTCGGTCTGTGCGGGTTGTCATGACGTTGCGGCATGGAAACCGGCCCCACGCTTCGATCACTCCGCGAGCCGCTATCCGCTGACGGGGGCGCATTCGAAAGCGCGCTGCGACGGCTGTCACGTCGAGGGCCGGTACGCCGGCGTCGCGACGGCGTGCATCAGCTGTCACAAGGATGTCCACGGCGGGGAACTGGGCGGCGAGTGCGAGCGATGCCATGTGAGCGCCTCCTGGCAGACGCTCCTCTTCCGGCACGACTGGACGCGGTTCAATCTGGAGGGTAAGCACGCGAAGGCCTCGTGTCGTTCCTGCCATGGCGCCGGGCTGGAAGCGCGCTATCCGAAGCTCGACGCTGCCTGCGCCGCGTGCCACGCCGATCCTCACAATGGTCAGTTCGCGTCCCGCTACGCCGCCGCGAGGCCGGCCCCGTCGGTGGTGGCGCCGAGGCCCGCGACGCCG
>JAGVPR010000276.1 GCA_020052115.1 Candidatus Eiseniibacteriota bacterium | reverse complement strand
TGCGGGCCGCGGCCGGGCCGCGGCCGGGCCCCGCGAGAACCTTGATGCCCGGCCCGCAGGCTCGCGCGATCTCGCCGGTCCCGTCATCCGAACAATCGTCCACGACGAGGATCTCGGCGGCGCCGCGAGACTGCGCGAGCACGCTCGCGACAGCCTCCGCGATGGTGTCGCTCGCATTTCTTGCGGGGATCACGACGCCGATCGGATTCGGCATCCGGACCTCCTCACAAACGCACCCGGCGTCACTCCGCCCGGCTTGTCACAGCAGCGGAGGAATCCGACTTTCCGATGGATCGGCCCGCACGGCCCGAAGCGACGACGCGGATCGCCTGCAGATGGCTCGACAGCATCCTCCAGTTCACGGAAGTCGGCCGCAGCGCCAGCGCGAGCAGATCGCAAGCCGTCACGCCGACCATGGCCCAGCCGAACGCGGCCGCCCGCAGGGGGTTCATCCCCACCGTGTTCTTCAGGAACAGGTAGTGGTGGATGACGTAGACCCTGTCCAGCTTCTCGCGCGCGACGAAATGCGGAGGGGCGTACTCGTGAAACCCCTTCGCGTCGGGCGTGATCCTCAGGCGCCAGCGACGTGAGACCCGATACGAGAAATCCGCGTCCTCGCCGAACGCGTAGCCCTCGCCGAGCCGGTCGTACATCTCGTCGAAGCGCACGTGCTCGAAAACCGCACGCCGATAGCAGCTGTTCGAGGTACTCAGGATCTGGACATCGCGCGCCTCAGGCGAGCGGCGCGCATGCGTGCGGAAGCCGCTGGGCAGGACCCGGCCGGTGACGGTGCTCTCGAGCAAGAACATCACGCGGAGCACGCGGAAGACGGCGCGCACGCTTCCGCGCGACGTCCGCATCGCGTCATCGAGACTCCCGCCGACCCCTCCGATGGAAGGATCGCTCTCCAAGATGCCCAGCACCGGGGCGAGGTATCCGGGCTCGAGGAGCACGTCATCGTCTATGAAGAGAACGTAGTCGCCCTTGGCGATTCTGACGCCCCAGTTCCGCGAGCTGCACGTGCCCGGGACCTTCTTCGATCGGTATTGCAGAGGCAGCCCCAGTGATTCGCAGGACGCCGCGACCCCGGCCGGGTCCGCCGCGCCGTCATCAATCACGATCACCTCGAGCGGCCGGGGATCGAGACGAGACACGGCTTCCAGGCATCGCCGCAAATGGCCCGGCCGGTCGCGAGTCGCGATGACGATCGAGACGCGCGTCCTTTCGGCTGTGGGGTTCGAGAAGGTCATCAAAGTATCGGAAAGTGTGAATAACCCCGTGCTGTTCGGGGAAGCTGCAAAGGGGCTGTTGTGGCCACAGGTCCGGCCGACAGGTGGCGATTGTCGCCTTTCCGGAACCTGAGGTCAAGAGCGCCCCGCCGAGCGCGATCGCCGCGCCCCTGGCGGTTCGCTCGCCTCGTCGCAACGCAATATCGTTAACACAAGCGCGCAAGGAACCGCTAGGATTGGCTTAGCCATACGCAAACAGTCCTCTACCGCCGGAAGCGGAAGCGACCCCTCCGAAACCAGTTCGTCCGCTCCCGTCAGCGCCCGGGAGGCGCCATGCCCAGCGTCGGCGAGAACATTCGGTACTTTCGTGAACAGGCCAGCATGACGCAGATGTCGCTTGCCCGTTCGGTCGGAGTGGCCCCTCCGTATATCAGCCAGCTCGAAGCCGGAGTCCGCGTTCCAAGCCTCGGTGTTGCCCGCAAGGTCGCCGGCGCGCTCGGCGTGGACGTGGCGTTGCTCATCGGCGGCAAGGCGGCCGGCGAGCCCCGGCGCCTCACGCGAACGCAGAAGGCGAACATGCTAATGACGCTCCTGCGCGACCTCGAAGAAGGCTCCACCGCGGCGGCGATCAAGGGACGCGACGCGGTCGGAATGATGGACTCCATCGAGATGCGCGAGCTGCACAGCGAGGACAGTTCTTTCGAGATCTTCCACGGAACGGTCGTGGACGCGAAACAGAAGCCCACGTTGCGCTCGCACACCGGATACGAGGTCGTGCTCTGCCTGAAGGGCGAACTCGAAGTGATCGTGGATCGCAAACGGACGAAGCTCGCCCCGGGAGAGAGCCTGGGGATACATGGTGAGGAGCCGCACGCGACACGGGGACGCCACGGAGCCGAGGCGATCTTCTTGTACGTGCCGGGCGCTCCGCGTGACGCGCTCGTGCGCGGGTTCACCCGCCACGGGAAGAGGAAGGGACCCTATACAGGCCGCTCCAAGAAACCGGGCGTCGTCGTTGACAGGCCCATGTAGCGGCAGCGAGCCAAGATGAACGGCACATCCATCGGTCAGAACATCCGCTACTTCCGCCACGCGAAGAACCTCACCCAGGTGGAGCTCGCGGCGAAGGTGACGGTCGCTCCGCCCTACATCAGCCAACTCGAATCCGGGATCCGGCTGCCGAGCCTCAAGGTCGCCCGCCGGATGGCTGATGCCCTCGGCGTGGACGTCACGGTGCTCTTGGGCTCGGCGGCCAGGGAGCCCCGCAAGCTGGTGCCGAACGAGAAAGCGGACATGCTGCGAGTCCTCCTCCAGGACGCGGAACTCACGGCGCGGCAGGGGGACGAGGGAGAGTTCACGGAGATGTCCGACGGCTTCATGGCGCGGCGGCTGGCGAGCGAGCACGGGACGTTCGAAGTCTCGCACGTGCTCATTCGGAGAGGCCCCCGGCGCCAGCAGACTGTGACCCACTCGGGCTACGAGATGGTCTTCTGTCTGAAAGGCGAGGTTGTGCTCCAGATCGGGAAGAAGCGCCGCACGCTCGGGCCGTGGGATCACCTGGTCCTCGATTCGACGCAGCCGCACTCCGCGCGAGGCAAGGCCGGCAGCGAACTCATCTGGATCAACCTCCCAGGGCCGCCGGCCGCCGACTAGCCCCAGCCGTGGCGCCCGATGCCGGGGCTGGAATCGGAGATAATCCTGGCCTCTGGTGCGCGCCGGAACCCGCATTCCGATGCCTCAGCATCCGTTATCGCTCCAGAGAAGCCGCCGATGGCCGCGGGCATCCCTTTTCCGGGAGCCGGCCCTTGAGATCGGCCCCCTCGCGGCCGATCGAGGTCATTGGCCCGAACCCACGCTTCCAGGCACGAGGGGCGTCCCTCGGGATGTGCGACGAGAGCGGGTCTCGCGATGCAATGGGGGCAGGGCAAGGGTCCGTCGAGTTAGGGGTCGGGGACCTCTGAACCCGGGCCGGCGCCGGGTCGCTCCAAATCGGGGCTTCCGGGCAAGGCTCTGAACGACAGCAGGATGCCTAATGTTTCTTGACCGGCGGGAAGCGGCGCTGTATACTTTCTTCGCATCGCGGAAGTCGCGCCGCTCTTGCACCCGGACGAAGTGCACAACGTTCGGCGGCGCATGCACCGGCGGACCCCGCATCGGAGTTCCAAAGTTCCCGACACGGAATCAATGTTTTCTCGGGCCCGACCGAATTCGGCTCGGAAAGGTCCGGAGCGTGCCTCAGGTACTCCGAAGGGAGGTGGTTGTAAACCAGGGGAGAGACTGCAACGAGCACATCCGTGTTTACAGGCTTCGTTAGGAGGACATCCACGATGTGTAGGATTCTACTTGCGACCCTGGCAATCTGCCTGATCGCAGTCCCGGCAAGCGCGGCGAAGTTCGTCGCCGTTCCGGATATCAATACGGGCGTCGAGCCGCTGGCGAAGGCGACCGCTGATTGCCGGATCGAGAACCTGTGGAACAACGCCGCTCCGTGCACCCAGGTGTTCTGGTCGTACGGCGGCTGGTGCCTCGAGGACGAGATCACCAGCTACTTCCCGCTCCAGAATGACGTGTGTCTCGCGGGCTGCACGGCGACCAACGGCTTCGCGCGTATCGAGTCTGCCGAGATGGGTCTGCGCGTTGTCGGGACGACCTGCAACAATGGTTACCCGGTGACGACGTACCCGGCTGATGGCGTTTTCGGGATTTTCCTCCCGGATCCGATCCTCAGCTTGCCGGATTGCCCGGTTCCGAACCTCGATCCCATCTGCCAGAGCGTCGTGACTACGGTCCCGGCACTCACGGCGACGGCTTCGACGGACCCGGCTCGCAGCTACAACCTCCTGTGCACGTTCGACCCGGTGTGCTGCATCGAGCTGCAGCCGGTGTTCGGCTCGTTCAGGTACGTTGCGTTCTCGCTGCCGGAGTCTTCGCTGGTTGACTGCGGCAACGGCGGAATCAGCGCCTGCGCGTGGTGGTATCCGGGCTTCCGTGGCCGCAACGGCACGAACCCGCCCACCGAGTGCGCCATTCCGTGCACCCAGTACTTCCGGAACGTTCCCATTTACGGTCCGGATTGGTACGAGAGCATGGACGCCGGCCTCGGCCGTCAGACTGAGTTCGCCATGTGGCTGAACGTCAGCTGCGGCTGCCCGACGGCGGTCGAGAAGACGACGTGGGGCAAGCTGAAGAGCCTCATGAACAACTAGTCCTAGCGGCTAGTGACTCGGAAGCGGCGGGTGTCGCAAGACGCCCGCCGTTTTCGTTTGAGGGCCCGGTGAGGAATCGCCGGCCGCGCCATGATCCAGCGCCCTTTGATGAACCCGCTGACCTTCCTCGATGGCGCGCCCTCTGTCGTATGATGGAGCCTTCCGGTGGCCGCTCCGGCCCGCCGCCAACAGGGAGGTTCCATGTTCATCGTGTGGGGGGTCTTGCTCGCCGCGCTCTCCGCCGCGCTCTCCGCCGCGCCTTCGGGCCCGGCGCCTCTCGACCCGGCTTCGGCCGACTCGATCAAGGCCGCCATCGTCAAGGACCGCGAGGACACCGAGGACTGGCTCCGCGGCAAGCCGACATCCTACCTGGCCACCGTCCTCCGCCGTGACTTCGGGGAAGCCGCGAGCCTTTCGGTCGGCAGCGCCGCCGACAACGACGTCCGCATCGAGGACCCCGCCGTGCTGCCGCACCACCTGCGCGTTGCGGTGGCCGGTGACTCGTTCCGCGTCGAAGCCGTGGATCCGGCGGCCACGTTCCGCATCAAGGACAGGGAACCGACCTCGGCGACGGTGGGTCCGTCGGGCATCGGAGTAGGGCGCTTCACGCTCCGGCTCTCGCATCAGCGCTACCCCGCAATCATCGTGTTCGACCCGATGAGCCCGCGGTTCAAGGAGTACAAGGGGATCAAGTACTTCCCGGTGGACTTCTCATACCGGTTCGCGCTTGCGCTGACGCCGAACGAGGCCCCCGACACGACGATGATCATCTCCACGCGCGGCAACCAGCGCCGAGCGGTGCGCGTGGGCTGGTTCGATTTCGTCGTGGACAAAACGCCGTGCCGCCTCGAGGCGGTCCGCCTGCTCGAGCCCGGCGTCGGCGAGAGGGACCTGAGCGTTTTCTTCCGCGATGCCACGACCGGCAAGGAAACGTACACGGTCGGCCGGTACGTGGACCCGCAGCCGCTTCCGGGCGGCCGGTACATGATTGACTTCAACGTGGCGTACAACCCTGCCTGCGCCTATTCGGAACACTACAACTGCCCGATCCCGCAGGCCGCGAACACGCTCCCGGTGGCGATCCGCGCTGGGGAGAAGGACTCGCACTACCTGGCGCACTGACGGGCCCGAGGGCCCGGAGAACCCCGGCCCGCCGGCGCGCGCCCGCTATCGCTTCAGCCGCTCGAACACGGTGCGGCAGCCGCGGCAGTAGTGCTGGGAGACGAGGAGCGAGGAGCCGAAGAGTGCGATGCGCTCGGTGTCTTCCGAACCGCAGAATGGACAGCGGGCCGGCACCTCATCGGAGCCGGCCCGCGCGCTGTCAGCCGGCGACGGGCCGCGGGCATCCGACCTCGGAACGAATCGTCCTCCCGAGGCGTCCCTAGGCCTTCCTGTACTGGACATTCTTCGTGCCTCTCAGTTGCCGGAGCAGATCGCCGTCCGGTCCGCCGGGGCCGACGCGCCGGCGCGCAGGATCCCATTCGGGCCACTCGATATCGCCCGGATCCACACAGAGCGCCCCGCCCGGCAGCACCGATTTCGCATCGAGGCCCGAGAACTCCGCGAGATCGGCGAGGTGCTCGCCGAAGCGCAGGCGCACCACGCCGGTGCTCAGCCGCCGCAAGC
>JAGVPR010000388.1 GCA_020052115.1 Candidatus Eiseniibacteriota bacterium | reverse complement strand
GGTCGAAACCCGACCGCCCGCCGCGGGTCGCCGCCAGGAGCGGCCAATCCCCGACCGGCAGCCGGCCAGTTCCGGGTCAATTCGCCCAGGCCCGGAACGCGCCTTCCGGCTGAAAAGAGAAAAGCCGGGCCCGGTGTCGGTCCACCGGGCCCGGCGCGTTGCACACTGCACGAGATCGCCGGCCGCGCCTTGCGAATCGCGAGCCGGTTGGGGCATCGTCCCCTAGGCCGCCTCCTCGTATTCGAGCACTTCGTGCAAGAACTCCAGATAGCGCAGACGGCGCAACGCGTCCGCGGCGTCGGCGGTGCTCCCGTGCTTCAACGCATCCTCACGCTTCTCGCCCAGCCGCACCACACGATCCGCGAGCCGCGCTTCCGCATCGAGCCACATCACCACCTGCGCCCGCGAGCGCCCGCCCTGCACCGATCCACGCTTCATGTCGGCCTCCGCATCGCTTCGCCCCGCGACGGATCCGCGGCGGCGCCCGATTCGAGGAAACGATGAAACTGCACGGCCCTCTCCCACAACACTTCGACCTCGTCGGGGGAGAACGGCCTCAACAGATAACCGAACGCTCCCGCGCGGACCGCTTCCACGGCCTCGTGGACGTCCGCATGGCCGGCGAGCACGACGATCGCCGCCGTCGGGAACCGCATGAGGAAGTTGACGACCACGCTGGACGGCGGCTCGAGACCGCCGTGCGTGTCATAGAAAATGACCGAAGGGACGGGCCCGTCGTAGCGCAGCGCTGAGCGCACTCCCGGATGTTCTCTCACTCGCGCGCGGCCCGCGACGGCCGACGCCACGTAGAGGCGCATCTCGGGATCCGGCGCGATGACGGCCGTGGGAGCTTCTTCCGGCGCGGCGGCGGTCCCGGTTCTCTCGATGGGCGCTAACAGCGGCGGTTGCGTTCTCACGCCCGCCGCCGGTTGCGGCCGAACTGGCGCCACAGAGCGTCGTCCTCGGCGACCAGCGCCGCCTCGACCCCGCAGAGAAGGCCGCGAAGCCGAGCATGTACCTCATCCCGCGCGAGCGATGTGATCGAAGCGATGTCTTCGTCGCCGAGGCGCTCGAAGAAACGGAGAGAGAGGATCTGGCGCTCGCGTGTCGCGAGCCCCTTCAGAAACCTCACGACGACGCGCTGCCGGTCGGAGGCATTCAGTCGCAGCGGCTGCCGCTCCTCGAGAGGAAGGAGCGGTGCGGCATCGCGGCGCAGAGGCTGGGGCATCGGGGTCTCCTTGGGACGCGCGCCGCACCAGCGCGGCGTGCCGGGTGGCTGATTCGCAACTTGCGTGCCACGCGCTCGGGACCCCGAAAACGCGCGCCGCGGAGCGGGGGCGCGCCGCGGCGTGGGGAAAAATGGCCCGGTCCGGTCGGCCGGGCGATCAGAAGCTGGCCGTCACTCGGAAGGCACCTCCTGCATACCGTACTCCTTGAGCTTCGTCCGAAGAGTCTGTCGAGAGATGCCGAGGATCTCGGCCGCGCGCGTTTTGTTCCCCTTGGCCGCATCCATCGCGGTCTCGATCGCGACCCGCTCGGCGTCCGCGAGCGTCGGGGCGCGCGACGGGACCTTGAGCTTCTCCTCCAGCATCGGACGCGCCGGCACCGGCGCCTGCTCGAGCAGGGACGCGGGCAGGTGATCCACCCGGATGGTCTCGCCGCTCTCCATGAGAACGATGCGCTCGACCAGGTTGCGCAGCTCGCGCACGTTTCCCGGCCAGTGATAGCTCATCAAGATCTCCATCGCTTCGGGCGCCACGCCGGTCACCATCCGGCCCAGTTCCTTCGAGAAACGATCTATGAAGTAGTCCATGAGATCGGGCACGTCTTCGCGCCGCTCGCGCAAAGGCGGCGCGAAGATCGGGATCACGGTGAGCCGGTAATAGAGGTCTTCGCGGAATCGTCCCTCGTCCACGGCGCGGCGCAGATCCTTGTTCGTCGCGGCGACGATGCGGGTGCGCACATGGATGTCGGCCGTGCCGCCGACTCGCCGGAACGACTTCGTCTCGAGCACGCGAAGGAGCTTCGACTGCAACGCCAGCCCCATCTCGACGATCTCGTCCAGGAAGAGCGTGCCCCCGTTCGCCAGCTCGAACAGGCCCTTCTGCTGGGCGCGCGCGTCGGTGAACGCCCCCCTCTCGTGGCCGAAGAGTGTGCTCTCGAGAAGCTGGTCGGGGATCGCGCTGCAGTTCAAATCCACGAAGGGCCCGCCGGCCACCGGCGAGAGATCGTGCAGATGCCGCGCGAGAAGCTCCTTCCCGACGCCCGTCTCTCCCCAGACCAGCACGGTCGAGGTGGCCGAGCGCGCCGCCTTGCGGATCTTCTCCAGGAGCTCCCGGAGCTTCTGGCTCCTTCCGATGATCGGGGCGGTGCCGTAGTGGCGCCGCTGCTCTTCGCGGAGCCTCTCTGCCTGGCGGCGCCAGTTCGATGACGCCAGCGCGCTCCGGACGACGAGACGCAGCTGCTCCAGATCCGGGGGCTTCGCGAGGTACTGGAAGCACCCCCGCTTCCCCGCCTCGAGCGCATCGGCGAAACGGCCGTACGCCGTCAGCATGACGACGACCGTGTCGGGGTGCTTCTCGCGGATCTGGGACAGGATGTCCAGGCCGCTCTCTCCCGACTCCTTGAGATTTTGATCCAAGAGCACGACGTCCACCGGCGAGCGCCCCAGGATCTCATGGCACTCGGCGCCGTCGCCGGCCGCGAAGAGCGTGTGACCGTCCTCGCGCAACGCCTCGGAAAGCGTGAAGCGCACGGACTTCTCGTCGTCCACGATGAGAATGACCCCGCCCGTGATGTCGGGACTATCGGCTTCGCCGTTCACCACGCCTCCTCTCGACCGGAAGCCCGAGCGTGACCCGCGTGCCGGTGCCCACGCGGCTCGCGAGCCGAAGGTATCCGTCATGCGCCTGGACGATGCCCTGCGAGATCGAGAGCCCCAGGCCCGTGCCGTCGCGTCGAGTCGTGAAGAACGGATCGAACACGCGCGGCAGATCCTCGTCGCGGATGCCGCAGCCGGTGTCGGCGACGGTGATCTCGACGAATCTCAAGACCGGCGCCGGCTCGGTCGGCCTGAACGGATCGCCCGCGCGCCGGCCGACGATCCTGCGTGAAGGGGCGCGCTCCTCGACGACCTCCGCGGAGATCGTGAGATCGCCGCCGCCGGACATCGCCTGGACCGCGTTCTGGGCGAGGTTCAGGAGCACCTGTTCGATCTGGTCGGGATCGGCGTAGACGGCCGGCAATCCGGGCGCGATGTCACGCGCGAGCCGGACGCCCGCGCTCCCCGCCTTTTCCGCGACGAGCAGCAGCACGCGCTCGATGATCGGAGGAGACTCCGCGAGCACCAGCCGGGGCCGCGGCTGCCAGGCAAACTGAAGCATGCTCTCGACGATCCGGTTGAGACGCGTCGTCTCCTCGACGATCACGTCCAGGAGCGCCGCCTGCGTCTCGTCGCTCGAGAGCCGGCGTCGGAGGATCTGCGCGCTCGCCGCGATCGCCGTGAGGGGGTTTCTCACCTCGTGAGCGACGGCCGCGGTCAGCTCGCCGAGCGACGTCATCCGATCGCGCGCCCGGGCCTGTTCCTCGAGCCGCTTCGACTGCTCGAGATCGCGGAGCACCACGAGAACTCCCTCAATCCTCCCGCGCGCTCCGCGCAGCGGCTCCAACCGCACGCCGGCGGAGATCGCCCGGTCGCCCGCCCCGAGGATGGTCATCTCGACCTCCTCGACACGGCCCGCCAGACCGAGAGCGATCAGATCCTCTCCGGGCTTCGGAGTGCGCACGATCTCGATCGCGGGCCGCCCCAGCGCCTCGCGGGCCGCCACGCCCAGAAACCGCGCGGCGCTCTCGGAGAGAAACGTCACCGCCCCGCTGCCGTCTGCGGCGAGGATCCCCTCGCAGATCCCATCCACGAGCGCCCTCTGGAATGAGCGCAGCTCCCCGCCCTCTTTCTCCAGGCGCGCGATCCGGCAGGCGGCGCGGGCGAGCGCGAGGGTCTCCGGGCTCGCCGCCTGGGCCGGCATCAGGATCCAGGCGTCAGGGCCGGCCGGCTCCATGCGGAAACGCGTTCCGCCCAGAGAAACTTCGGTGAGCGAGGTGAAATCGGGGATGCTGAGTTGCTCCTCCAGGGCCTCGCGCGGAAAACGTGTCGTGGTGGCGAGCCCGGAGGCGCCCGTGTCATCGGCCTCGAGGACCGCGACGCCGAACGTGTCGAGGGCCGGAGCGGCGGCGGGTCCGGCGGCCGAGAGAAAGCGCGTGAGGATATCGGCGGCGCCAGCCGCACGTGCCGCGGCGCGGGTTTCGGGAGGATTCTCCAGGGTGGCCATGCGCCTCGCCGAAGGCTGTCCGTGACGTTCCAAGGGGACGATCAAGCCACGGGATTCTATCAGCGGAGGGCTAACCGATCAACCTCGCTCGAGAGCGCTCAAAACGGGAGGAGAAACCTCAATAGACGCGCGGTGGCGCGGCGGGCCTTATCTGGCGGAGGATCCCCTCTGCGATGCGTTCGAGGACATCCGGCCGGTCGTAGTACCCTTCGGCCATACGACGCCGCGCAAGGGCGATCTTGTCCTCGCGCACGGGCGGATTGCCGCGGGAGCCGCCGTTCGCGCGGCTTTGGACACCCCCCTGCGCGGAGCGGACGAGGCGGAGCCTGGGCTTGCGGTGTCGCTCGAGCGGCTGCGTCATGAGGCCTCCGTCGGCGCGACGCCCCCGCATGCGCGGCGGCTGCGCCTTCCCTCCAGATATCGTCCTCGCGGCTCCTCGCTTGAGCGGTTTTTGGCGGAGCGGCCTTTCGGCTTGACCCGCTTCCACCCGGCGTCGGACACTTGGAAGCCCTCTACCGTGTGGTGATCATCGTGCCGGACATCGAATCGAGACAGAAAACGCCCGCAAAGCCCGTTCGAATCGCGCTGCCCCGCGGTACCGGCCGGGGGCTGCTCGCCGCGCTGGGACTGGCCCTCCTCATCGCCAGCTTGGTGGGGCTACGAACCCTCGACAAGCGCGCGTACCTCGGGATGGCCATTCGCGGCCACCGCGTCGCCGTGGTGGACAGAGGCGGCCCCGCGTGGCAGGCGGGTTTCTCCGTCGGCGACGCGATCATCGCGGTGGACGGAATACCGACCCGCGACGCCCTGCACGGCGAGGTCGCGCTCAGGCGCGTGCTCGTCGGCGCTCCCTCGTGGTGGATCCTGGAGCGCGACAGCGGTCGCCTCCGGCTCCAGTTCCCGATGCTTCCCCCTCCGCGCGCCGAGATCCTCTGGCGCGCGATCGCCACGCTGACGGGCATCGCGTTCATCCTCGTCGGGCTCGCCGTCGTCCTGCGCCGCTCCGACCGGTTGGGCCGCCTGTTCGGCCTGCTCTGTTACGTCTTCGGCTTCTTCCTGCGCGAGCCGGTCGAGATCCTCTCGAAGCCCGCGTACACGGCGTTCGTGTCGCTCTACTCGCTGGCGATCCTCTTCTTGCCGGCGCTCCTCGTGCACTTCACCCTCTTGTTCCCGACCGAGAAGTCGCTGCTCCGCCGCCATCCGCACCTCCCGTGGGTCGGTTACGGGGTCGCGGCGCTCCTGTTCTTCGTCTCTTTCTTCTCGCAGCTCGCGACGGCGATGACCACCGTGGAGCTCTCCACGCAGTTCGCGGTGCTGGACGTAGTCTCGACGATCTTCTTCGCGGTCGCCGTGGTCTCCTCGATCGCGCTCTTCGTGCACAGCCATCACGTGGCGCCCTCCCGGGCGGCGCGCCGGCGGCTCGTGATCCCGCTCTGGGGAACGCTGCTTGGCGTGCTGCCGATCACGGCCGCGACGCTGGGGCACGTGATTCGGCCGGGGTGGTCGCTGCCGGGTGACCGGTACTCCCTTCTCGCGACTGTGCTCGTGCCCTTCTCCTTCGCGTACGCCATCGTGAGACACGGCGTCTTCGACCTGACCCACCTGGCCCGCCGGGCGGTCGTGATCGTCTCGTTCCTCGGACTCGTCATCGTCCTCTACGCCGTGCTCGCGTACGCCTTCGGCGGCGCGCTCGCGGGGGTGCTCCCGCAGCCGGGATTCGTGCTGGGGCTCGTCTCCGCGCTGCTCGTGGCGCTCGTGGCGGTGCTCGCCTGGGCGCGGCTGCAGAAATCCGTGGACCGGATGTTCTTCCCCGAACGGCTCGTCGAGCGGAGCACGCTCCGGGAGATGAGCCGCGCGCTGGCCACATGCATTGACGAGAGGGAGCTGCTCCGGCTCCTCGCGGAGAAGGTCTCCGCGGCGCTCGGATCCTCCGCGGGGGCCGCGTTTCTCTGGGACGAGGCCGCCGAGAGCTTCGATCTGGCCTACGCGCACGGCGTGGACCTCCTCACGCTGCCCGAGGTCAGGCTCGGGCGCGGGCTCGCGAAGGCGTTTCGCACCTCGAGCCGGCCGCTTCTTGTCGAAGAGATCGGGAGCGATCTGCCGTTCGGATTTCTGCCCGCCGGAGAGCGCCGCTCGCTCGCCCATCTCGGGGCCGAGGCCGTGCTGCCGATCCGGGGCGAGAACGGCTTGCACGGGCTCGTCATCTTCGGCGGCAGGAAGAACGGCCGGCGCTTCGGCCCCGAGGACATCGAGATGCTCGACACGATTGCGGCTCTCGCCGGGACGGCGTCGGAGAACGCTCGGCTGCACGGATCTCTGCTCCAGCAGGAGCGAATCGCGCGCGAGCTGGAGCTGGCGCGGGAGATCCAGGAGCACCTGCTTCCGCGGGAGGATCCCGTGCTCGCCACGGTCGAGATCGCGGGGCGCACCGTGCCTTGCGAAGAGGTCGGCGGCGATTACTACGACTACGTGCTGCTCGGGCGGCGGAGACTCGGACTCGTGATCGGCGACGCCGCGGGCAAGGGGGTGCCGGCCGCGCTCCTCATGGCGGGCGTCCAGGCGGCTCTGCGGGCCGAGGCCGAACGGGGCACGCCGCCGGCCGCGCTTCTTCGCCAGCTCAACCGCCGCGTCTTGAACGTGGATGAGCCGGGACGCTTCGTCTCGCTTTGCTTCGGCTACTTCGATCTCAGCGAGCCGTCGTTCCGATACGCGAGCGCGGGCCACGACCGGCCGGTGCTCATGAGGGCGAACGGAAACGTCGAGCGCCTGGAGACGACGGGGCTTCTTCTCGGCGTGACGCGGGGCAGCGAGTACTCCGAGGCGCGTGTCGAGCTGGCCTCGGGCGACCTGCTGCTCTTCTTCACCGACGGCGTCGTGGACCGGATGCGCGACAGAGAGCCCTTCGGCGACGAGAGGCTGATCCAGATCCTGGCCGAGTCCCGCCATCTCTCGGCGCGACAGGTGCGCGAGCGGGTTCTCACGGCGGTCGCGACGTTCGCGGAGGTGGACCCGCCGGATGATTTCACCGTGGTGGCCGTGAAGGTGCTGTAGGGGGCGTTTCCGACACCTGTAAGGCCGACTTCCTGCGCCTCCTCCCCCACCCCTGGCCCGCCCCCGCCAGCCCCTGGCGCATTTCCTCAAGTCGGATCAGGTTCTTCCGATCACCGGGATTGAAGCGTCTCTCTTCCTGCCCGCGGTGTTGCATCCGGCAGGGAGGGCGCCGGTCGATTTCACCCCTCGGGCTGTACCGGCCGACAACGGCCAGGGAGGAGGGAGCCGGAATGGACCTCGCAGTCTTCGGCGCCGTGCTTCTGATCGACTTCTTCTGGTGGTTGAGAAGGTAGTCGCGGGAAGCGAAGAGCCGTCACCGGATGGCGGTGCACCTCGAGGCGGCGCGTGCCGCCGGGGAGGGATCACCACGTGAGAGTATGCGAGCCTCGCGCGCGCTCCGGCCCCATCATGGGGTCCCGCCGGGACCCACAACACCGCTCATGAGGAGCGCGAGAAGTGCCGCGCCCAGCAAGACGCGGTAGAGAACGAACACCGCCGTCGAGCGCCGCCTGAGAAACCGCAGCAGAAACTCGATCGAGAGAAAGCCCACGACTCCCGCCACGAACGTCGCCACGATCACCGCCGGCCAGCCCACTCCCGCGATTCCCTCACGGACGCTCACCAGTTCCAGAAGCCCGCTGGCGGCGACGGCCGGGATCGAGAGCAGGAAGGAGAACCGCGCGCCCGTCTCGCGCTTCAGGCCCAGAAACAGCGCGGCCGTAAGCGTCGTTCCGGAGCGCGATGAACCGGGCACGAGGGAGAGCACCTGAGCGAAGCCGATCACCAGGGCGTCGCTCCAGCGAAGACTTCCCTCTCCCCGCCGCCGCGTCCCCACCGCCTCCGCGAGGAGCAGCAAGAGCGCCACGCCGATCATGCTCCACGCGATGAGATAGAGGTTCTTCGTAAAGGCCCCTTCGATGAGGTCCTTGAAGGCGATCCCCACGACCCCCACCGGAATCGTGCCGACGATCATGTAGACGAAGAGCCGGCGGCCACGGTGCTTCTCCTCGGATGTGGCACCGATACCGAGGACGCCGCGCGCCATCGAGAAAAGCTCCCGCGCGAAGTACGCGAGCACGGCGGCGAGCGTCCCGAGCTGGACGACGGCCATCACCGCGGTGATCTGCTGGGGGGTGAGCTTCTTGTCGAGATCGAGCAGGTTGAGGGCGATCACCATGTGCGCCGTGCTGCTCACCGGGATGAACTCCGTGGCCCCCTGGACGATTCCGAGAAGAAGCGCCTGCAGCCAGGTCATCGCCGGCCCCCGAATGGAAGCGCGCCGCGGATCTCGTTCGCCAGACGATCGAAGGAGGAGAGCCCGCGAGGATCCTCGTCGAGGCGTTCGAGGAGTGCCGCGCCGACCACGACCGCGTCGGCTTCAAGCGGCAGCGCGGCGACGTCGGTGCCCGAACGGATGCCGAAGCCGACCGCGAGGGGCAGGGATGTCGC
>JAGVPR010000325.1 GCA_020052115.1 Candidatus Eiseniibacteriota bacterium | reverse complement strand
CGTCTCGCGCGGCGCGCGGCGCGCGAATCCGCCGGGTGCTTAGATCGAAATCCGGTCGAGGAGCAGCACGGCGAAGAGAAGCGGCAGATAAGCCACCGACGCGTGCAGGAGCACTCGGGCCCGCCGCGCGGTCCGCGCTGCCGAGGCATGGAGAGCGAGAGCCAGGAGCGCGGTTCCGAACAGCACCGCCGCTGCGACGTACGCCATCCCCGCGATGCCGAGGAGCGCCGGGACGAGGCTCGCCGGTAGAAGAAGCGCGCTCGTCGTCACGATCTGCCGGAATGTGGCATCGCCGCGGTCATCGCCCGGAACGATCATCACCATGCCGCCGCGCAGGTAGTCCTCCCGATACATCCAGGCGATCGCGAGGAAGTGCGGGAACTGCCAGACGAGCTGGATGAAGAAGAGCGCCCATGCCTCCGCTGAAAGCGAGCCGCGGGCCGCCGCCCACCCGATGAGCGGAGACACGGCTCCGGGGACGGCGCCGATCGTCGTGCAAAGAAACGTGCGCCGCTTGAGCGGGGTATAGGCGAGCAGATAGACGGCCAGCGCCGAGAGAGCGAGCAGGCTCGAGAGCGGGTTCAGAGCGGTCCACAGGAATGCGCCCCCCGCTGCCGAGAGCGCGAGCCCGAACGCGAGTGCGGATCCGGGACGCACGCGGCCGCACGGTATCGGACGCCGCGCCGTACGGTGCATGAGCGCGTCGGCGCGCCGCTCGATGTACATGTTGAGCGCCGCCGTTCCGCCGGCCACGAGCGCGGTCCCCGCGAGAGCCGAAAAGAGCCGCGCGGGATCGAGCGGTCCGCGCGAGCCGAGGACGAACCCCGCGAACGATGAGATGACGACGAGGAATGTCACCTCCGGCTTCGTCAGCTCGATGTAGTCGCGCAGGCGACCGGCCTCGCGCTTCCACGCCATGAACGCGGCTCCCATCACTTGTTCTGATCCCCCGGAAGAGAGCGATGAACGATTCGATCTTGGTGTTCGCTTCGCGGAAGTGTCAAGGAGAAACGCCGCCGTCGACGCTTGTTGACAGCGCGCGGCGACGAGCAGCGGACCGGATGAAACGGTCCGCTGCGCTACTTAGGCAGGAGTGGATGCGAGCACGGCGGGGAGGATCGCGTAGAAGGCGGTCGCCTGCACGACGTCCTCGAGCGGAACCTGGTCAATGGTAGTGTGCGCCGTGTCCTCATCACCGGGAGCGAATCCAATCGAAGGGATGCCGGCCTTGCCCATCCAGTAGGTCGCGTTCGTGCTGAAGTTCCACTTGCCGATGCCCGCGGGCCGCCCCCAAAGAAGCTCTGTCGCGCGCGCGCCGGCGCGCACGAGCCGGTGGTTCTCGGCCAGAGCCCAGGCGGGGAAGTACTTCTCGACCGGATACGAGTAGCCCGTGTAGGACGGCGTGTCGTAGTGGAGCATCTCGACGCGTATGCCGGAATCACGCGGCACGAGCGCCTCCACCTGCGAAATGGCCTCCTCGCGGGTTTCGCCGAATGTGAGCCGGCGGTCCAGCGTGAGCGTGCACTCGTCGGGGACGGCGTTGATGGATGCGGTGCTGCATTCGAGGAGCGTGGGCGTGACCGTCGCCTTGCCGAGGAACGCGTCGGAGGGAAGGCGGGCATCGAGCGCGCGGATGCCCTCGAGGATCGGGATCATCTTGTAGAGGGCGTTGTCGCCCAGCCAGTTCGACGCGGCGTGCGATGACCGCCCCTTCGCAACGACCTTCAACTCCACGCGGCCCTTGTGGCCTCTGTAGATCTGCATCCGCGTGGGCTCGCCGACGATGACGAAGTCGGGACGGATGCCCTCGACCTCCGCGAGGACGTTCGGCGCCTGGCCGTCGCAATCCTCCTCCATGTTGCCGAAGTAGTAGAGCGTGAAGCCCGAGAGGAGGCCGATGTCGCGCGCGAGCGCCATGCCGTGGATCATGCCCGGCGTGCTGCCCTTCTCGTCGCACGCGCCTCGGGCGAACAGCACTCCGTTCTCGATCTTTCCCTGGAACGGGTCCCAGCCCCAGGCGGAGCGATCGCCGACGCCGACCGTGTCAATGTGGCTGTCGTAGAGGATGCGGATCGGCCCGCTGCCGACACGCCCCAGGACGTTTCCCATCCGGTCGAAGCGCACCTCGTCGAAATCGAGCGACTCCATCTCGCGCGCGATGCGCCGGCCGACATCGCCGATCTGCCCCATGATCGAGGGGATCGCGCAGATCTCGCGCAGAAAGCGGACGAGGGTCTCGCGGCGGGCTTCGACGCCCTCGCGCAGGCGGGGGAGGGCGGCCTCGACGGATGTCATCGGAACCTCCTGTTTCTGGAATGGCGCTCACGAAGCCGGAACCGTAGAAGATTAGTGCAGACGGCTCGTGCGAATCAAGCGCGCGGGGTTAAAGAAGTCGAGGGGACCGGTTTCCCGGTCCCCTCTTCCCGTGAGGTCCTGGGCGGGTAACTATCGGCTGCGATACAAGGACTTGATCGAACCCCACGTCTTCTCTTGCGTCGACGTCTGGCCGTTGACGTAGATCAGGTAGTCTTCCGTCTCGCCGATGTCGAACACGCCGCTGCCGTCCCACGGGGTCGCCGTGATCGGGGTGCGGGTCAGCGTGATGCGAGCCCAGTGATAGCCGGGCTTCGCACCGATCGGAAGCGGAGGCGTCACGACGATGCCCGGGCCGACCGGCATGTTGACGAGCACGTGCTCCGGGACCGCGACGGGGCCGCAGATGTCAAAGTCGCACCAGTCGCCGTTCTGCGTCCAGTCCACGAGGATGTTCATGAAGCCGGTCGTGAAGCCGGGTGCCGCGCTGACCATGACCGTCCAGGGAGCCGCACCGCACGGGTTGCCGAGCGCCGAGCCGTTGCTCGCGGCGCAGGTCGAGTAACCGAGGCCGCACATGTAGCCGCCGCCGGTCACGATCGTGTAGGGCTGCGGCGAGATGAGGCCCGCATCGCCGTCGGCGTAGCACTCGTCGGCGTCATAGACAGGGAAGGTCGCGCCCGTCGCGCAGAGCCCCGCGTTTCCGTCCAGCTCCGCGTCTTCGGTCGGTCCGAGCCAGAAGATTCCGGGCGCCGTGTGAAGAACGAATGAGCCGCCGCACTCGAAGCCGGTCGTGATGCAAGTCGGGAAGTTCCCGTACACGCCGAGATCAGGGTACGCGACGCCGAAGCACACCGTTCCCGGATGCTGCTCGGGAGCGTCACCGAAGTCACCCTGCTGGGCCGCTGCGATGCTCGGGACAACCGCGAGCGCGAGGACGATAGCGAACCGCTTCATGATGCACCTGCCTTTCGAGGTTTGCGGGCGAGCCGCCCGCCGACTTCATCTTGCGGTTCCTCAGGGCGGGAGCCTCGAGTGGCCGCTGGAGCGATGCATCGAGTCAAGGCAACTCGGGTGCCACGAGCTGTCGTCGGCGGGAGGGATCGTGACCGGCTCGCGTAACGCCGTGGTGCGACGCGATCAGAAAATTCCGAACGAGACGGAGCGCGCGGCGCCGCGAGACTTGGTGGTGCGGAGTTCGACGAATCCGACGAGCCCGCCGCACGCGATTGCGGCGAATCCTTTCCGGTCAGCGCTGCAGAGGCAATACAGCGTAGATCCAGAACTTGAGATCCTGTTCGAGGAATCGAGGCAACTCATTAGTGGAGGAGGATCGCGTGACTTCGCGGAGGTGGTGATCGAGATCGGGCAGTAGGACGCTCTCCGACTCTGCGCGGCTCGAGGATCGCAGGGCCCGCGCGAAGACGCTCTGGGCGCGCCGGGCATCCGTCTCGCAATCCTCTTGGGCCGAGAGAACCAGAACCGGGAGGTCGCTTCGCGAGAGAGCGGTGCTCAAGTCAAAAGCCTCCAGATCTGTCCACTCGCCCGGCGCCCATCCGAGATCATCGCTTGCGGGTCGTTTCCCGGAGCAGCGGGATGCTCTTTCCCGGAGCCATTCCCCGGCGGGACCGGCCGGCGGCGCGAGGAGTACGAGGCCGCCGAGCACGAGGCTGTCGCGCACGGCGAGCCGTGCCGCGGCGACGGCGCCGAGACCGTGGCCGATGATGAAGACGCGCTCCGGAGGAACCCCGCCGGCCTGGAGCGAGTGGATGATCTCGACCGCGGGATTCACCCATCCGCGAACGATCGCGTTCGTTCCCGTGCACCGGCTCGCCGGCGGGTTGATCGTGATCGCTGCGATGCCGGCCTCCGCGAGGGATCGCGCGAGGCGATCCATGACCGCCGATGAGGAATCCGCGGGCGCTTCGGGCGGCCCGCCGTCCGGGAGCAGGAGCGCTACCGCCCGCGCTTCGCCGGCGGGCCGGATGAGGCTCGCGCCCGAGCAGAGCCCGCTCTCGTCGAGCGCGGGAAGGCGAAGAGGATCGAGTCCACGCGCCGGAAGCGCCGTATCGCCGGACGAGGGGCGGAACCCTTCGCGAACAATGTCCATGAGCTGCGTGACGAGCCGCACGCGATAGAGGCGTCCGTTCTTCTCGTCGAACCATATCTGGGCCCTTTGCTTCGGCAAGTCCAGCTCCACGCGCCTCGCCGTGACCGCGCGGCCCTCGAAGAAGCCCACCTCCGCCTGGATCTCCACGAGCCCCGCCCGGCGCGCCTCGAGCGATTGCGGCGTGACCACATACAGGGAGTCGGGGAGCGGGGCGGTCGTCCCTGCGGCGAAGAGCCGATCGAGCAACCACTGATAGTGATTCGCGAAGAAGGGATCCAGGAGCACGGCATCCGCGGGGACATCAACGGTGCGGGAGCGGGTCGAATCGGCGAGAACGAGACTCATGGAACACTTGCCGGCGAGGACGGAGGCGCTCGCGCCGATGGGGCCGGACGGCGAG
This sequence comes from Candidatus Eiseniibacteriota bacterium, assembly GCA_020052115.1. Taxonomy (GTDB): domain Bacteria; phylum Eisenbacteria; class RBG-16-71-46; order JAGVPR01; family JAGVPR01; genus JAGVPR01. Next base: position 3,379 of record JAGVPR010000325.1, on the reverse strand, counting down.
TCAATCGCTCCCTCGTAGCCGCGCAGCCGCCCGAGGACGTCGAACGTGAGGCGCTGCCGCAGATGGTATCGGCCGCCTCTCGGGAAGACCGCCCAGGCCTCAGCCTCGACCGTTCGCTCGCCGGGTCCGGGGCCGGTCGAGGTTTGGTACATCTCTCGCCCGATCGTCTGCTGCGGGGCGCGGAGAATGAAGCGAGCGCCGCTGTCGGAGAGAGTCGCCGCGGCGCCGGAGGAGGATGCGGCGATAGCGGCGAGCGCCAGGAGCGCCACGTGCGCGACACGGTTCATGTCGAGGCGCCGTCTCATCGTTCGAGGCAGAATCCGACGAACGACCCGGACGCGCGATCAATGCCGACGCCGAGACCGTAGGCCGGCGCCACATCAATCCAGGAGCGTCTCGACAGGCCGGTTCCGTCGCGCACGACATCCCCCGTCCTCCAGTCGAAGACCCGGACGCCGGCCTCTGTCCCGACGCCCGTGGAGAGGATGGCCCATCCGGTCCCGGGCACGACCGCGATCTCGGAGGCGGAGGGCTCGCCCCAGATCGTGATGTCCGATGCGAACGCGATCGCGCGCGTGTCGAGGTCCACGGCGACGAGCCGGTGCACGGCCGGGAGCGTGAGGGACGCGACCGACACGACCGCGGTGCGCATCCCCGGATCCACGTCCACGGCGACTGGCTGCCCGAGCAGGTCGAGGCGCGGCAGCGCAGGTTGGGGGTCGCCCCCGTGGGCGGCCGCGAGCGCCGGTCCGGGAACGAATGTGAGCGCGCGGCTTCCACCGTTGGTCACGACGAGTTGATCGCCTTCGCGGTCGAAGGCGACGTCTCCCGGGAACTGGAAGGATCCCGTGTAGTGCGCGTTCGACAGAGCCACGCGATCCACGGCGCCGTCGGCGTCGAGGTCGAGGATCTCCAGAGTCTGCGCGTTCACCGCCACGATTCCCGAGAGGTCCGGCTCGGCGCCGTACGTGGAGAGGTAGATCATCCGTCGGATCGGATCGAACGCCGCCCCGCGGACCGCGTCGCGCGTCATCACGCCCGGGTAGTCGCGAACTTGGAGCGTGGCTCGCTGTTGCGCATCAATCTCGGCGACGCCTGGCCGCGGGATGGCGCTAGTGGTGAAGAGAACGAAGAGACGTCCGGCGCCGGTCGGGCGGACGAGGCGCGTCAGCGACGAAGCGCCGGGGACCGCCACCGTGCCGTGCGATTTCCGGTCGGCCAGATCGAAGATCGTGACCGATGAGGACTGTGGAAACCCCATCGCCGCGGCGAATCGGGTTCCGGGGAGCGCGATCAGATCTCCGCGAACCGGCTCGGCGGTTCCGAGCGGGAGAGTGAACCCTTCGCAGAAGCCGGGGACGGGAGCGCCCGCGTCGTTCTCGCACCCGGACAAGACGAGCAGAAATGAAACCGCGAGGGCGATCAGACCCGTTCGCATATCCGCGATTCGACCCCCCAGCAAGGATTCCCTCCAGCTTCCGGCGCGCGCCGGCGGACGCGCTTGACACTACACCGGCTCCGGCGTCCCGGCGATTGACTTCTTCATGAACACAAGGCTATGTTCCGTGCGGTTCCACGGAGGTGCGATGTTCGAGCCTGCATGGGCGCGACGGTTCTTCGCCGGCTCGCTCCTGGCCGCCATGGCGGCGGCCGGATGCGGGAGCGATTCCGGGACCCCACCCGAGGATCAGCCGCAGTACTTCCTCGTGGCCTACACGCTTGAATCTCCCGACGAAGGTCTGAGCGAGGCGGTCGCCATTCTGCGATCGGGGGCCACGCACGCGACGTCGCAGCCGGTCACGGGCGCATCGGTCTCCGTCAACGGGCGCTCGCTTTCCGCGCAGGCGCCCGGGCGATACGCTCGCTCGCCGGTGGATTTGAATGCCGGTGAGTCGGTCACGTTGGATGTCGTGGCGGGCCTGCTCGTCCACGAGACCGACGCCGTGCGGCCGGCGCTTCCCGCTGTGACGGCTCCCGTCGCGGGCGACACGATCCCTTCGACCGCGACGAGCCTCGTCGTGACGTGGATTCCGGCCGAGGATGCGGCGTCGTACATCTGCGAGATCCTCAACACGACGACGAGCGAGCGGGCGTCGGTGAGAACCTCGTCCACCACCGCCGGATTCCCGCTCGGGGATCTGGCCACGCCCGGCGCGACGCTACGGATCTCCGTGACGTCGCTCGACGGATCGTTCAGCTTCGATGATCCCCGCTTTTCATCCTCCGTCTATGATGAGCCGCCCTACATCAGCGGTTTCGCCGCAATGGCGCGGACGGTGCTCGAGGTTCACCGGGCGCCGTGAGGCGACGCGGCGGCCCGACGCGCGCTCGAGTCCACGTGGATGTGGTTGAGGACCGCCTCTCTTACCGCTACACTGATCGAACCAACGTCCGCAGGAGGGGGACCCATGAGCGCCAAGATCACCGTGAAGGCGAACGGAAGTCTTCGGATCGAGGGGGATTTCGAGCTGCTGGATGCTGCCGGCAACCGATTCGATCTCGGCGGCCGGACGGCGATTTCCTTGTGCCGCTGCGGGCACTCGGCCGACAAGCCGTTCTGCGACGGAAGCCACAATAGGGTCGGCTTCCAGGCGGAATCGCAGGCGCGGGCGCTGCCGCCGAAGCCCTGATCTTCAGCGGCGACCCGGCCGTTCCCGATCGTCCAACCCAGATTGGCGTTGGCGGCCGGAATTCATTTCATTGCGACCCCTTGCGGCGGTCGTCTAATCCGGTTCCGAGGAGCGGATGAGCATAGACGAGAAGCTCCAGCACTACCTTCGGGAGCGCGCCGAAAGCGCGCCGCCCGAGGAGTTCGAGGATCTTTTGTCCCTGGCAGCGGCGGAGGGCCGAATCGCGTTCCTCCTCGAGAGACTGAGCCAGGCGAGGGCCTGGCCGGAACTTGGAATCGCGGCCAGGACGGCGCTCACCCAGGATCCGGGGCTCCAAGCCGCCCGCGCCTACTTGAAATCGGACGAACAAGGTATGGCCCCGCCGCTCGGACGCGATGATCTGCTCGTCCTCGTGGATCTCGTGCCCGAAGACGCGCGGGCGCTCTGGTTGCTCGGCGTGTTCCTGCTCGACGAAGGCGCTGATCCGGACGAGGCGCACCGGCTCCTGGCGCGCTCCCTTCAGATCTTCGCGCGCGAGGGGCGATTCGATCACCTGGAGGATGGGTTTCTACGGCTGCTCGAGACGCGCGAGCCCGGGCCGATGCGAACCGCTCTGGCGGTGTGCGCGTCGGCCGCGCGCGCGGGGCATGTCACGGAAGCGGCCGGCTTCTTCGATCTGGCGCAGCCCAGGCTGGCCGAACTGGAGCTGGCGGGTGAGGCCTGGGCCGTCGCGCGAAAGATCATCGAGAAGCTCCAGAACGCCGAACCGT
>JAGVPR010000018.1 GCA_020052115.1 Candidatus Eiseniibacteriota bacterium | reverse complement strand
CATCGCGCGCGGCAGCCAGATCCGGGACATCGCGGGCGCTCTCGAGGCGCGCCGGATCGTGAGAAGCGGGAGGGCGTTCACCGTGCTCGCCCGCCTGAGCGGACGCGACAGGGCGATCCAGGCCGGCAACTACTTGCTCCCGAGGCGGCGCACGCCCGGCTCCATCCTGCGCATCCTCGTTCTCGGCGACGTCGCCCGCAGTCTCGTCACGATCCCCGAGGGGCTTCGCATCGAAGAGGTCGCCTCGATCCTCGCGCGCGAAGCGCGGATGGACTCGAGCGCGTTCGTGCGCGCCGGCCTCGATCCCCGCTTGAGCGACTCGCTCGGTGTCGGGGCGGCCGGGCTCGAGGGCTACCTCTTCCCCGAGACCTACAGCGTGCATCTGGGAAGCTCCCCGCGGGAGATGGCCGCGCGGATGGCGCGTCTCGCGTTGCGGGAATACGCGGCGCTCGCGTCGAGCAACGAAGCGCCCGGGGCCGCCGGCCGGGCTGCGCTCATGACGCTCGCCTCGATCGTCCAGGCCGAGGCGCAGGTGATGGGCGAGATGCCGCGCATCTCGGCGGTCTTCCACAACAGGCTCCGGCTCGGATGGCGGCTCGAGGCCGATCCGACGGTGCAGTACGCCCTCGGGACGCACAAGCCGCGGATCCTCTACGAGGACCTCGAGGTGGACTCGCCGTACAACACCTATCGCCGCGAGGGGCTTCCCCCGGGCCCGATCTGCAGTCCGGGGCGCGATGCGATCCGCGCCGCGCTCGAGCCGGCCTCCGGCGAGCAGAGCCTCTACTTCGTCGCGCGGGGCGACGGGACGCATGTGTTCACGCGCACGCTCGATGAGCACCTGCGGGCGCGGGCGGCCGCAAGGCGGGGGGACTAGGGAAGGGCGCTTCCGCCGGCCGGGGGCTTCACGCCAGGCGGGATCGTCACCTATAATGGATGAGGCACCGAGCACCCGCCCGACGCTCCTCGACGCCTGGTTTCTCGCGCTCTCCCGCGGGACATTCGAAGGAGGTGCTTCGATGAGGCTCGCCACCAACGTCTTCTGCGCTCTCCTCCTCCTGGGACTACTGCCGGTTGCAGCCGGCGCGCAGGTCCCCGATCCCCTGAACTGCCAGGTGCGGCTCCAGTTCAACGATGTCTTCACGATCACCGAACCGGTCGCCCTGGTGCTCGTCCCCGACAACGGACCCGCGCCACAGCCGCGCGCGGAACTCGAGGTCTTGCTTCGCGACGCTGCGGGCATGCCCGTCCCGGATGCCTATGTTTTCGTGGTCTTCTCCCAGGCCGCCACGCAGACATTGTGCTGGTGCGCGGAGCAGAATCAGACGACGTGGGTCATGCCTGACGGCCGCCGTGTTTTCGAGGCGCGCACGGATGCGCTGGGCTTCGTGGAGTTTCAGATGAGCGCGGGCGGTTGCGTCGAGGACCTGCCGGCCGCGACGTTGCTGGCCTCGAACTTCCCTGACCCGCAACAGGCCGTGCAGATTCGGGTCTACCGGCCGGTGGCCGACTTCGACAACACGGGCGCGGGCCCGCTGCCGTGCGACCGGTTCGTGGATCTCCGCGATCTTCAAGAGTACGCCGCGGCGCATGTCGGCGGTCCCGGAGCGTATAGTTTCTGCCATGACTACAACGCGGATGCCGTGATCAACCTCACGGACCTCCAGCTCTTCGCCCAGCACTACCTCCGCGCCGCCCGGTGCAGCGCGCCGTAGCGCCGGAGCGAGACCGAACGAGGGGGCGCCGCCGCTCGGACGGCGGGCGATCCGCGCCCCCTCCGCCCCGCTCATTGCCTCCGCTCGGGGACGGCCTGTATGATCCCGGCTGAGGAGGCGCCCGATTGAACACCAGGGATTCGAGTTCCATTCCAGCCAGCCCGCCGCGTCCCGCCCGGAACCCCGAGGACGGAACCCTGCCCGGGCCTCTCTCCGAGAAGCTGGCGGGTCTTCGCAGGAACCTGCGCGGGATGGGGAGCGTCCTGGTGGCGTACTCCGGCGGCGTGGACTCCACGGTTCTCCTTTGCGCGGCGCACGAAGCGCTGGGCGAGAGGGCGCTCGGTGTGCTGGGGCTCTCGGAAAGCGTGTCGGAGCGGGAGCGCTCCGATGCGATCCGGTTCGCGGCGGCGTTTGGGGCTCGCGTGCGCGTCGTCGGCACGCTCGAGCTCGAGGATCCGCGCTATCGCGCGAACGCGCCCGACCGGTGCTACTACTGCAAGGGAGAATTGTTCGAGCGGCTCACCGCTCTCGCCGAGCGCGAAGGCTACGCGTGCGTCGCGGACGGAACGAACGCCGATGATCTCGGGGACGATCGCCCCGGTCGCCGCGCGGCGGGGGAGCGAGACGTGCGAAGCCCGCTGCTCGAGGCCGGGCTCGGCAAGGACGAGATCCGCGCGCTCGCGCGCCATTTCAAGCTCGAGTGCTGGGACAAGCCGGCCGCACCCTGTCTCGCGTCGCGGATCGCGCACGGGCTCGAAGTGACGGAGGAGCGGTTGCGCGCCGTCGAGACGGCCGAAGCCGGGATTCGCGCCCTCGGTTTTCGCGAGCTGCGGGTGAGGGTCGAAGAGGGGAGGGCGCGCGTCGAGATCGCACAGGCGGAGTTGCCGCGTCTCGAGGACCCCGAGCTTCGTGCGCGCGCTCTCGAAGCGGTGCGGGCAGCAGGGTTCGACAAAGTCGAGAT
>JAGVPR010000029.1 GCA_020052115.1 Candidatus Eiseniibacteriota bacterium | reverse complement strand
GTGAACGCGCGAACGGCGGCCCGGAAGCCGCCCGCGCGCCGATCGAGCGCTGGCTCTCGGGCCATGAGGTCGAGAGCGCCGCCGGCCGCTGCTTCCTGCACGAAAGATGGCATTCGAGCCTGGAGCCCGCGATCGAGAAGCGCGCGCAGTTTCGCGAGGTTGCCGCGAGGCTATCGGCGTTCGAGGCGGACGGCGCGCATCGAGATCTGATCGATGCCGCGCGCCTGGGGCTCGATCGCTCCATCGTCCTGGATCTCGAGACGACCGGCTTCGCCTCGACGCCCGTCTTTCTTGGCGGCTGTCTCGTTCCGCACGATGACGATTTCCTCGTGCAGCAGTTCTTCGCCCGTGACTACTCCGAGGAGAAAGCGCTCGTCGCCGCCCTCGCCGAACGACTCGAGGGAGTTGAGGTGCTCATCACGTACAACGGGAAGTCCTACGACATGCCGTTGCTTCGCGACCGCGCGGCTCTTCACGGCTTGAGCGTTCCGGAGCCTGCGCTTCATCTCGATCTTCTCCACCACGCGCGCCGCCGTTACCGCGGCCGTCTACCGGATTGCCGGCTCGCCACGCTGGAAGCGAGCCGTCTGCACCGGGTGCGCTTCCAAGACGTACACGGTTCGGAGATTCCGCGGCTCTATCACGAGTTCGTCCGCGACGGGGACTTTGCTCCGCTCTTGCCGGTGTTCCACCACAACATCTTCGATCTCCTGACGCTTTCATCGCTCATCGGAGATCTCTTGCTCGGAGAGCCGCCGCCTCCCCCAACTGCGCAGGGGGGATGAAGTCCAAAGGGTGGAGAAATCCGTACGGGATCCTGTCGTTCACTCGGTAACACTCTGTCATTTCTTCCCTGCCGCTACCCCCTTCCGGGGCCCATCCGAACCTAGCCGGAGGCTTGCCTCCGTATTTTCAGTCTCATACGACGAAACGCGTTACAAGCATCTTCGGAAGGCGCCCCCCCGGGGGCACGAGAAGTGCTCCGGTGCTTCTACGGTTTGTGAGTCGAGGCTACCTCGAAGGCTTCGGATCCTTGGCCGGAGCCGGCGAGGATCTTCGGCAACACGAAAGCTGGAACGCTGCGGGACCGTCGTGGGGTCGGGTCCCGCGGGTAGCTGCCGGCGGTGAGAAGTTCACCGCCGGCAGCATATTTTTTGGGGGCGGCGATCCGGATAACGGATGCGCGCCTCAGGGCTCGTGCAGTCTTGCGGCGCGCTGCATCAGCCCATGACGCTTCATCCTCTGGATCAGCATCGCTCGCGTGATCGAGAGCAATCGCGCCGCCTGGACCTGGTTCCCTCCCACGCGCTGCAGCGCCTGCTGCACGAGCTTCTTCTCCACCGCGCGCAACGACACGCCCTCGATCGGAAGTTCCCACTCGGTCGGCGGTGCAATCGCACCTCGAGAGCCCATTCCCTGAGGCAACGCCTCGGGCCCGATGACCGCGGAGTCCGAGAGAAGCAATGCGCGCTCGACGGCGTGCTCCAGCTCGCGGACGTTTCCGGGCCAGCCGTGCCGCTTGAATTTCGCCATCGCCTCGCTCGAGAATCGCCGGCCGGGCTCGCCGTGCTTTCGGAGAAAGTGCGCGACGAGCAGCGGAAGATCATCCATGTGGTCGCGAAGCGGGGGAACAGGGCACTCGACCACCTGAAGCCGGTAGTAAAGATCCTCTCGGAACTTGCCGGCGCGCGCGAGCGCCCGCAGATCCGCGCGCGTGGCCGCCACGACCCGCACATCCACACGGATCGTGTCGCGCCCCCCCACGCGCTCGAACTCGCCCTCCTGGAGCACCCTGAGGAGCTTCGCCTGCGCCGCGGGGCTCAGGTCGCCGACCTCGTCGAGCAAGAGCGTCCCGCCGTCGGCGACTTCGAATCGTCCGGCCCTCTGCGCCACGGCGCCGGTGAAGGCGCCCCGCTCGTGGCCGAAGAGCTCCTCCTCGACCAATGCCTCCGGGAGCGCGGAGCAGTTGAGCGCGACCAGACGCTGCTCTCGGCGCGACGACAATCTATGGAGCGCCCTCGCGACGAGTTCCTTGCCGGTCCCGCTCTCTCCGTGAATGAGTACGGTCGCCCGGGTATCGGCCACCTTCCGGATGAGATCGGTCACGGCCCGCATCGCCGCGGAAGCTCCGACGATCTCGTCAATCGTGTTGCGATCGTACAACTCCGCCTTGAGCCGCGCGGCGTCCAGTTCGGCCCGCCGCAGCCGGAGCGCACGGCGCACGAGGATCGTTAGTTCGGCCAGCGAGACCGGCTTCTGGCAGAAATCGTATGCGCCCCGCTCGAGCACACTCAGTGCTGTCTGCCGTTCCTGATCCGCCGTGAGCACGATCACCGGCAGCGCGGCGTCCCGCTGCCGAGCCGCGTCGAGGATCGCCAGCCCGCCTTCGATCCCCTCGACGCGGGGAAGCAGATGGAGGTCCAGGAGCACGAGATCCACCGGCTCGCGCTCCAGCGCCGCGATCGCCTCGGGCTCCGTCGCCGCGCCCACGATGCGATGCTCCGCCTCGAGCGCACATCCGACCAGGCTGCGAATGGTGGGATCGCCGTCCACGATCAGGATGGTTGAGCGAGTCTCATCCATGTCCCCCTCCGCTAGCCCCGATCGGGAGGCTCGCGATGAAGACAGCGCCTTCTCCCGGAGCGCGTCGCGGATCTTCCAGACGAGCGAGCGCATCTCGGGGATCGGCTTCGGCGGATGTCGGGACGGAGCCTACGGTAGGGCGGCGAGCCCGCCGATGCAACGGCCCGCGATGAACCCCGCGCATTGCGCCGCCGGCACGGCTCAGTCATGGCGGCGTCGGAGCCGCGTCGGCTGAACCGGTCCATCGTCGAGAAGGTGACAAATCAGAGCCGATGACGAGATCGGACGAGCGGCGACCAACCTCCAACGTGTTTCATATCAATAGATTGCTGGCGCGATCCGCGTGAGCCGCGAGAGCATTCGTGGCATGGCCATTGCTCACACGCAGGTCATCAGCTCGCATCCATCGGAGGGTCCAGGACGGCGAGCGGGTACGGTTCCGAAAGTGCTGGCCGAAAGAGGCGCGGTCAGCCGCTCGAGGGGGGCGTGGCGCCCCTCGCGGGCTCGGCCTCGATCCGGTTCGAGACCTTTCCCGACCGGCTCGACCGGGCTCACGGAGATGGCGTCGCGTTTGGGACCGGCCCGCTCACCAACCTGGACCCTCCGAGTCCGCACCGGGCGGTGACGCGTTCAGGGGCTCTCGGCGTCGGAGCCTACCCGCGCGCACCGCCCGAACCGTTTCTCCTCCGATCGCCGTGTCCCGACCAGCGCTCTTCCGCGCGGTATCATCCCCTGCCCACTCGCTTCCTCGTCGCTGCCGGCGGACGCGCTCGCGTGGGCAACGTCGAAGCGACGACGGGTTTCGCTGCGGCCGGAGCGACGCGACCCGCGCGGTTCGCTCGATCCGCGCGAGCCGCGCAATCGCGTCCGAGGAACGTCCCTT
>JAGVPR010000259.1 GCA_020052115.1 Candidatus Eiseniibacteriota bacterium | reverse complement strand
GATGCACGAGCGGGCGCGCGCGCCCGTCCTCGACGACGCGCACGCCCTGCGAGGCGTCCGTCACCTCGCCGGCCACGGTGACCGGGATCCCCTTCTCCGCGAGCCGGCTCTGCACCTCGGCCGCCTTGTGAGGACGGCAGGTGATGAGGAGCGTTCCTTCGCTGATCGAGGTGTACGGGTCAATCTCGAAGAGCCGGCAGATCTTCGCCACCGCGTCCTGCACGAGGATCGCATCCTTCTCGATGATCATCCCGACGCGTGAGGCCTGGGCGATCTCCGCGAGTCCGCCCCAGACGCCGCACTCGGTGGCGTCGTGCATGGCGGTCACGCCGTCGTCGCGGACCCCCGCGGACGCCGCGGTCAGCGCGTCCTCGACGACCGACATCTGCCAGAAGATCTTCTCGGCCTCCCGCGCGAAATCGACGCCGTACGCGGCGGCGATCTTGTCGGGGAACGTCACGGCGAAGAGGCCCGCAGCCTCGATGGCCGCGCCCTTCGTGACGAGGATCTTGTCGCCGGGGCGCGCCATGGCGGGGGTCACGTACCGGTCCGCGGGGCCGACGCAGACGACCGTCGCGCCGCCGACCATCGGATACTCGCACCCTTCATAGCGGCCGGTGTGGCCGGAGATGACGGCCATGCCGATCTTGTCGCACTCGCGGTGGATCGTGCTCCACATGAGATCGAACTCGTCGCGCGTGATCGAGAGCGGGAGGTTCAGGTCAATCGTGATGTAGCGCGGAGCGAGGCCCGAGGTGGCGGCGTCGGAGGCGAGGATGTGCACCGCGAACCAGGCGGACCGCTCCCATCCGTACGGCGGAACGATGAAGACCGGATCGGTCGTCGTCACCATCACCTGGCCGTGCCCCAGGTCCACGACACCGACGTCCACGCCGTTTCGCGGTCCGACGAGGATTTCCTCGCGGCGGCGGCCGAGTTGCGGAAGGATGACCTCGTCGAAGATCTCGGGGGAGATCTTGCCGATGGCCGGAAGGTCTGACTTCACCGACGGCCTCCTTCGATGTCGGACGAGGCGTCACACGGGGGAGAGGGGGAGGGCCTGGCGGAAGCTCGGCTCCGTGTTTCCCTTCGCCGGTGTGAGCCGGATCAGGTTCCAGGGGTATATTCTCAGCCCAGCGCCCGCGGCGCCGGACACCCCCAACACTCGACTCGCGAGCGCACGGTGATCCTATCACGGGCGGAGGGGGGCGGAGAGGGGCTCGGCCCGAGGAGGCGCTCATGCCGCGCGAATCAAGATCGAAGTTACGCATCCAGCTCGTGCACTGGAATGCGGCCGAAGCTGCGCTGTGCGCGAAGACGCTGGCGGTCGCCGGTTACGACGTCGCCGCCGGGCCGATTGACGGCAAGGAGCTTCGCCGGCTCCGGAGCGAGCCGCCCGCAGTGTTCGTCATCGATCTCTCGCGGCCGGCGGCGGCGCCACCCGTCGTTCCGGCGTCCGTGCTCGCGGGCTATTCCGGGACGCCGCTTCCGAAGAAGCTCGGCATCAAGGAGAGCGCGACCGTGACGCTTGCCGGTGCGCCGCGAGACTTCGAAGAGACGCTCGGCGCGCTACCGGAAAGCAGCCTTCAACCGTCCCCAAGTGGAAGGCACAGTCCTCGTGGGTTGACAGGCCACGTAGAACTCGTCGAAGCAGATTGTGTCGTATGAGAGCGCAAAGCTCCAACTCATCATGTAGCCGTCCAGTCCGGCCGGGACGTGGACTGATGCCGCGAATCCGCAGACCGTCGTCGCCATGTAGGGCCCAGTCCAGTAGACGTCCGGATTCCAGACGACCTGCCACCCGCCCGGAGTCGCCACGCCGACGACCGCAGGCGGAGGGCCCGCCACGGAGTACGGATACATCTGAAAGATCGCGTCGTCCCTGTCGTAGCCGCCGACCGGCGGATCAACACACATCTCGATCGTGCAGATGATCCCATCGCCCGAGGGATCGGCAACCGAATGCTGAGAAACGATCCTCACCGTTGCGCAAGGCCAATCCGCCGCTCCCGATGGCCCTGCCATCCCGGCGGTCCCGGCCGAATCGGGCACGAGATTCTGCTCGGTCACCGCGACGGTCACACAAGGCTGAGCAGAGGCAGTACCGATCGCGAAGATCCCCGAGACGAGAGCCAACACCGACACGCCGCGGAATCGAATCAGGATATTCGCCATGTCCGGCCCTCCTTCGAGCCCGGCCGCTCTACGGGCAAGCGCTGCGACCGAAAACTGGGCGCAGGATCGGGGCGGGACGACTCTGCTCGAGGCATGCGCGTTGATTAGAATGCGCAAGAAGTGTAGCAGCCCAACGGTTGGCAGTACAAGTTCGCGGTCCCCGTTGACGCCCGCCGTCCAGACGCCCACAATGGGGCTCGTTGCGCCGCGGGGACCGGTTTCCTGCGGCGTTCGCACGCCCAGGAGGATCACCGGATGCGTCTCTCGAGCCGTGTTCTTTGCGTCGCCGTGCTTCTCGTTGCGGCTGCCCTCGCCGCGGCGGGATGCGCAACCGCCGCCACCCGTTCCGTGTGGCTAGTTCATACGACCGACTTCCATGCCTCCATGCTCGGCGGAGCGAAGGACCGCACGACGAACCGCCCCATCGGGGGATCGCCCGTCCTCGCCGCCCACATCGAACGCTTCCGCCAGGCGCATCCGGGAGCCGTCGTGCTCCTCGATGGCGGCGACGCGATGCAGGGCTCGGCGCTTTCGAACCTCGTGCGCGGCCGCTCCGTCATCGAGGTCATGAACGCGATGGGATACGACGCGATGGCGGTCGGGAACCACGAATTCGACTGGGGCCGGGACACGCTCTATGCGCGGATGCGCCAGGCGAAGTTCCCGATGCTCTCGGCGAACATCTATTACAGGGCGAACGGCAATCGCGTCGAGTGGACAAAGCCCTACACGATCATCGAGCGGGGCGGCGTGAAGATCGGCGTGATCGGGATCACCACGACGAGCGCCTCTTACACGACGCTTCCGACGAACGTCGCCGATCTGGAGTTCCGCGATCCGGTCCCGGTCCTGAACGCCCTCATCCCCGAAGTCCGCGCCAAGGGGGCCCAGGCGATCGTGGTGCTGGCGCACGAGGGTGGCCAGCAGAAGAAGGACGGCACGATTGACGGTCCGATCGCCGAACTCGCTTCCGGCGTCCCCGACGTGGACGCGGTTTTCGGCGGGCATTCGCACACGTGGGTCAGCGGTCGCGTCGGGACCACGCCGGTCGTCATCTCCTCATCGAACGGCCGCGCGATCGGCACGATCCGTCTCGACGTGGACGACGCGACGGGTCGCGTGAACGCCTCCGAACCCAAGCTCGAGAGTGCGTTCTCCGACTCGATCGCCCCGGACGAGGCCGTCGCCGCCATCGTCGCGCGCTACGAAAAGTCGGTCGGTCCCGCCCTGACGCGCGTCGTCGCCACCGCGGCCTCCGACATCACGCGCGACTCGCCCGAGCAGCCGCTCGGGTGCCTCATGGCCGACGTGATCCGCCGCGCCGGTGCCGCCGACATCGGCATGCAGAACTCGGGCGGCGTGCGCGCCGAGATCCCCGCGGGCCCGATCACCACCGGAAAGGTCTACGAGGTCGCGCCGTTCGACAACCTGATCCTGTCCATGCCCCTCACGGGCGCCCAGGTGCGAAAGGTCCTCGAGGAAGCCCTCGCCGCCGATCGAACGATGCAGGTCTCCGGCATCCGCTACAGCTTTGATGAGAAGCGCCCGGCCGGGAACCGGCTCACCTCGGTCGTGCTCGATTCGGGCGCGCCGTTCGACACCGCCGCGACGTACACGCTCGCGACGAACGACTTCATCGTGGGCGGGGGCGACGGCATCCAGCTTCTCAAGACGATCGAAGATGTCACGAACACGAACGTGCTCGTGCGGGACGCGCTTCAGGACTGGTTCGAAGCGGAAACGGCCGCGGGCCGGCAGATCACGCCGCCGGCGCCCGGCCGCATCCATCGGGAGGGAGAGCGATGATCACCGTTTACGTGGACGGCCGCGCGGTCCAGGTGCCGCCCTCGATGACGGTCCGGCACGCGATCCTGCGCTACGATCAGAAGGTCTACGAAATGCTCCGGGACGGCATCTGCTACGTCACCGACGATGCCGGGTCCGAAGTGGACCCGGAAGGGGCGCTGTTCAACGGCATGCGGCTCTTCGTCACAGAGGCCGCGAACTGAGGCCTGACGCCGGTGAGCGCGTGCGCCGCCGGTCTCGACGAAAGGAAAGGGAATGAGGATCTCGCTTTGGCTCGCTGCATTCGCGGCCGTTTCGCTGCTTTCCGCCGTTCCCGCATCCGCCGACGTCACCGTGCACATGAAGGTGAACGGCGAGCCGGTCACGCTCCTGGCCGAGGAGCACAAGCTCCGCTTCGACGGCCTCGACCAGCTCACGATCTTCCGCGGCGACAAGAAGGTCCTCTGGGCCGCCGACCTCGCTGACAAGACGTACACCGAGATGACCGAGGAGGACATGAAGAGCGCCGGCCAGCAGCTGGACGCCGCGATGTCCCAGATCGAGGAGGCGATGAAGAACATGCCGCCGGAGCAGCGGGCGGCCGTCGAAGCGATGATGAAGAAGGGGCAGCCGGCGGCGCCGAAGAGCGTGGTCAAGCCGACCGGCGAGAGCAAGACGGTCAACGGCTTCGTCTGCCGCGGCTACATCGTCACCGATGATCACGGCGTCACCGAGGTCTGGGCCGCGGATCCGAAGGCCGTGAGTCTCGCCGCCGCCGATCTCGCCGCGTTCAACGAATTCGCGAACTTCATGCAGACGATGTTGCCCGGGATGGATCAGGTGGGCGGGTTCATCAAGGATTACGACCACCCCCGCGAGGGCGAGGTCCCGGGCATCCCGGTGGCCTCGGTCCGCAAGAACACGAAGGGTAAGGTGGTCGTGACGACCGAACTTGTGAAGGTGGAGAAGGGCGACGTGCCGTCGGCCCAGTTCGAGGTGCCGGCCGGGTTCAAGAAGGAGAGCAATCCCGCCCGCCCGAAGGGGGCTTCGGATTCGGGGAACGAGTAGGTCCACCGCGCTCATGGGAGCGGACGGCGCTTCCCCGGCCGGGGCCGGCCTCGACGCGCTTTCGGCGCGCCGTTGGTGGATCCTCTTCACGGTCGGCGCGGGCACGTTCATGTCCGCCCTCGACGGCAGCGCAGTGAACACCGTGCTGCCGGTGATCCGTCGCGAGTTCGGGTCGGACATCGCCACCATCGAGTGGGTGGTCACGGTCTACCTGCTCGTCGTGAGCGGTCTCCTCCTGAGCTTCGGTCGCCTGGGCGATCTCCGCGGGCACAAGCCGGTCTACACGGCCGGCTTCGTCGTCTTCATCCTGGGATCGACCGCCTGCGGCTTCTCTCATGGCGCGCCAGCCCTCATCGCGGCCCGCGCTCTGCAGGCGTTCGGGGCTGCCATGATCTTCTCGAACGCGCCCGCGATCCTCACCCGCAACTTCCCGCCGGAGCAGCGCGGGCGAGCGCTCGGGCTCATGGCCACGATGACCTACCTCGGGTTGACCGCTGGGCCCTCGCTCGGCGGGTGGCTCACGCACGCGTTGAGCTGGCGCGCCGTGTACGCCGTGAACATCCCCGTGGGGCTCATCGCGCTCCTCTTGGCGATCCGCTTCGTTCCGGGTGGCGAGCGCCGCGAGTGCGAAGCTCGCTTCGACTGGACCGGTGCCGCGGCGTTCACCGCCGGGCTCGTGGCGCTGCTCTTGGCGCTCAACCAGGGGCACGAGTACGGCTGGGCCTCCATTCCGATCCTCGCGCTCTTCTCGGGATCGGCGGCGCTGCTCGCGGCCTTTCTCGCGATCGAGTCGCGAACACGGAGCCCGCTCCTCCAGCTCCAGCTCTTTCGCGTGCGCCTGTTCTCGGCGGCCACGGCGAGCGCGCTGCTGAACTACATGTGCCTTTTCGTCGTGGTCTTCCTCATGCCGTTCTACCTCATCCAGGGACGCGGCCTCGACCCGGCGCGCGCCGGTGCGCTGCTGACGGCGCAGCCTCTCGTCATGGCGGTCACGGCACCCCTTTCGGGGTTACTCTCTGACCGGATCGGTTCACGCGTGCCGAGCACGGCCGGGATGCTCGTGCTCGCCGCGGGGCTCCTGCTCCTTTCGCGCCTCGGTCCTGAGGCGACCTCGGGGCAGATCGT
>JAGVPR010000211.1 GCA_020052115.1 Candidatus Eiseniibacteriota bacterium | reverse complement strand
CAGGCGAGGCGTCGCTACCGCCGGCACGAGGCGGAAGGGGATCTTCTCTCGGGCGGACTGGACGCGCTCTCGGCCGCTCTCCGGCTGGCGTGCGAGGGCGCGCGCGGCGCGTGGCTCGCCTTCCAGAAGGAGTCTGCGGCGTGCGAAGGCGAGGGACGCGAGGAGGCCGATCTCATGCTCGCGGCGCACGTGACGGCCTGCGAGAAGCTCGGCAACGACCTGGCGTTCCTGACCGAGGTGCGCGAGTCACGGTACGTTTACTGGATCGAGCGGGAGGGGTCGCTCGCCGCCCTGGTCGGAGCGCCGCTTCACATCGGCGAGGCGCTTCGCGCCGGACTTCTTGCGAGGGTCTCCTCCCTGGTCCTGACCTCCGCCACGCTGGCGGCCGCCGGAGAATTCGACTACTTCCTCGAGCGCCTCGGCTTGCGGGGAGAGCGTCCTGTCACGCTCGGGCTGCCGAGCCCGTTCGATCTGCCGTCGCAGGTGCTCGGTCTTGCGCGCGCGTCCTCCCCGGCGCCGGACGACGCGGACTACATCGCTTTCGTGGCGGAGTTCCTCGCGCTCACGTCGGCCTGGACCGGACGGAAGATCCTCGCGCTCTTCACGTCGCACGATGCGCTCCGGCGGACGCGCGCGGCGCTGGCGGAGATCGGGCCGAGGGCTGAGGTGCTCGCCCAGGGAGTGGACGGCGGACGGACGAGCATCACGGAGGCGTTCCGCCGCGAGGGCCCCGCGATCCTCCTCGGGGCGGCTTCTTTCTGGGAGGGGGTGGACTTTCCCGGGGAGCAGCTCGAGGTGCTCGCGCTCGTCCGGCTGCCGTTCCCCGTGCCGACCGATCCTCTGAATGAGGCGCGGTCGGAACGGTGCGTCGAGGACGGCGGCGACGGGTTCCGCGACTTCACGCTGCCGGAAGCGATCCTTCGCTTCCGGCAAGGGTTCGGAAGGCTCGTGCGGCGCAGAACCGACCGTGGCGTCTGCGTGGTTCTGGATCCGCGCTTGGTCCGGGCGAGCTACGGTGCGATGTTCCGCCGCTCGGTCGCCGTGGATTTCGAGATGTGCAACGGCGGCCCGGCGGATCTGGCGGGAAGCGTGGCCCGGTGGTTCGAGAAGGCCGGCGAGGAGGATTGACGCTGCTCCAACCGCCGGCCCTGCTTGACATCCCGGAGGCGATGCACTAGCTTGATCGCGCTGTCCACATTCTAGGGAGCGATCTGGAGGCCGCGCCATGCGCGCGGCGATTCGGAGTCGCGGCTCCCGGCCGTTTCCGGCGGGCGCCACACCCGTCATCCACGCCAGTCAGCGAACAACAACAGGGCCGGTGTGTCCCACAACTCCAGAAGGGAGATCATGATGGCAGGGATCGTCGGCTGGGGCGCCCATATGCCTCGCTATCGCGTCAAGGTCGAGGAGATCGCGCGCGTCTGGGGCGCAAGCGCCGAAGCGTACAAGAAGGGTCTCGATGTCCAGGAGAAGTCGGTTCCGGCGCCCGACACCGACTCGGTGACCCTCTCGGTCACCGCGGCGCGGCGCGCCCTGAAGAGAGCCGGGATCCGCGGCGCCGATATCGGCGCCTGCTACGTCGGATCGGAGTCCCATCCCTATGCGGTGAAGCCCTCGGGCACGATCGTCGCCGAGGCGCTGGGCGCCACGCCGGAGTGCCGTTGCGCCGACTTCGAGTTCGCCTGCAAGGCGGGCACCGAGGGGATGGCGGTCGCGCTCGGGCTCGTGGACGCGGGCATGGTTCGCTACGCCCTCGGAATCGGCGCCGACACGTCCCAGGGCGCTCCCGGGGACGCCCTCGAATACACCGCTTCGGCCGGCGCCGCCGCCTACATCATGGGGAAAGAAGGCGTCGTCGCCGAGTGCGAGCACACCTACTCGTACATGACGGACACGGCCGACTTCTGGCGCCGCGAGCACCAGTATTACCCGCAGCACGCCGGGCGTTTCACCGGTGAGCCGGCTTACTTCAAGCACGTGACCGGGTGCGCCACCGGAATCATGAAGAAGTCGGGGACGAAGCCCGCCGACTTCGCCTTCTGCGTCTTCCACCAGCCCAACGGCAAGTTCCCAGCGACCGTGGCCAAGCAGCTCGGTTTCAAGCCCGAGCAATGGAAGCAGGGTCTTCTCTGCCCGCTCCTCGGCAACACCTACTCCGGATCCTCGCCGATGGGGCTGTCTGCCATCCTCGATGTGGCGGAGCCGGGCGACCGCATCCTTCACGTTTCGTACGGGTCGGGCTCCGGATCCGATGGGTTCATCTACCGGTGCACCGATCGGATCCGCGAGGTGCAGGGGCTCGCGCCGAAGACGCGCGACATCCTTGAGGGGGAGCGGTTCTATCTGTCCTACGGCGAGTACGTGAAGTTCCGCGGGAAGATCATCATGAACGAGAGAGGGGCATAGATCATGAGAGACGTCGCGATCATCGGCGTCGGCGCCAACCCCCGGTGGGGTGAGCTGTGGGGGCAGTCGCTCCGTGACATCTTCGTGGAGGCGGCCCTGGCGGCGATTGACGACGCGGGCGTGGACCACCTGGACGGGATGTACGTCGGCTGCATGTCCTCGGGCATCTTCACGGGCCAGGAGCATCTGGCCTCACTCATGTCCGACTACCTCGGCCAGAAGCACATCCCGGCGACCCGTGTGGAGAGCGCCTGCGCCTCCGGCGGGCTTGCCGTGAAGTCGGCCTTCCTTGAGGTGGCGAGCGGCTACAGAGACATCATCCTCGCGGGCGGCGTCGAGAAGATGACCGATGTCTCCGGCGGGGAGGCCACTTTCGCGCTGGGCACCGCGGCCGACGGAGAGTACGAGGGGTATCACGGCGCCACATTCCCGGGGCTCTACGCCATGATCGCCAAGGCGCACATGGCCCGCTACGGCACCACACACGAGATGCTCGCTCAGGTGGCGGTGAAGAACCACGCGAACGGCATGCTGAATCCGATGGCCCAGTACCGCTCGGAGATCACGGTGCAGCAGGTTCTGAACTCGGTCATGATCGCCGAGCCGCTTCACATTCTCGACTGCTCTCCGATCACGGATGGGGCCGCCGCCGTCATCCTCTGCCCGCTCGACATGGCGAAGAAGATCTCGAAGAAGCAGCCTGTGAAGATCGCGGGCGTGGGGCATGCGACCGACACGATCCAGCTCGCCCAGCGACCCGATCCCACGTGGCTCGAGTCCACGGCGCTCGCGGCGGAGGCCGCCTTCAAGATGGCGGGAGTCAGCCGGAAGGACATTGATCTGTACGAGGTCCACGACTGCTTCACGATCGCGGAACTCGCCGTGATCGAAGCGCTCGGCCTCGTGGACAAAGGGAAGTCCGGCGAGGCGACGCTCAAGGGCCGGACGGCCCGCACCGGCGACATTCCGGTCAACGTCTCGGGCGGTCTCAAGTCGAAGGGACACCCGGTCGGCGCCACCGGCGCCGTGCAGATCGTCGAGTTGACGAGGCAGCTCCGCGGGGAAGCCGGGGAGCGACAGATCGCGAAAGCGCGCCGGGCGCTCGCCCAGAACATGGGCGGATCCGGCGGCTCGGCGGTCGTGCACATCCTGGAGGTGGCGTAATGCCGTCGGCGAACTATACGCGTGAGATTCCGCAGCGGTACCGCCTGGAGGCCTCCCGCTGCGTGAAGTGCGGCCAAGTGCACTACCCGCCGCGGCTCATCTGTCCCGGCTGCCGCTCGCGGCAGTTCGAGACCGTCGCCCTTCCGTCCGGCGGGAAGGTCGTCACCTACACGATCATCTCGGTCGGCCCTAGCGATTTCGCCGCCGAGGTGCCGTACGCGCTCGGGATCGTGGAGTTGGAGGGCGGCGTCCGCCTGATGGCGCAGATCGTGGACGTTCCGCCGGAGAAGGTCAGCATCGGGATGCCGGTGACCTTGGAGTTCCGGAAACTCTACGAAGAGGGCAAAGCCGGAATCATCTGTTACGGCCACAAGGCCGTTCCGGCCTAGGCGCGCATGTTCCGCATCGAATCGAAGGTGGATGCCGCCTCCGCGGACTTCCAGCGCAATCGCGAGACGAACCTCTCGGTGATCGCGGAATACCGTGAGCGGCTGACTCTCGTCCGTGAGATGGGGCCCAAGGATCAGCGCGATCGGCACATCGAGCGAAAGAAGCTCCTCGTGCGCGACAGGCTGAAGGGGCTCTTCGACCGTAACACGCCCTTTCTCGAGCTGAGCCCGCTCGCGGCCTGGGGGATGTACGACGATGGGGCGCCCGCCGCGGGCGTCATCACCGGCATCGGCGTCGTGCACGGGCGCGAGGTGATGGTCGTCGCCAACGACGCGACGGTCAAGGGCGGCACGTACTTCCCGATGACGATCAAGAAGCACGTCCGCGCCCAGGAGATCGCGCTCCAGAACCAGCTGCCGTGCATCTACCTCGTGGACTCCGGCGGCATCTTCTTGCCGCTGCAGGAGGGCACGTTCCCCGACCGCGAGCACTTCGGGCGCATCTTCTACAATCAGGCGCGTCTCTCCGCTCTCGGCATTCCGCAGATCGCGCTCGTCCTGGGATCGTGCACCGCGGGCGGCGCGTACCAGCCGGCGATGTCGGATGAAGCGGTCATCGTGCGCAAGCAGGGCACGATCTTCATCGGCGGGCCTCCGCTGGTGAAGGCGGCGACCGGCGAGGAAGTGACCGAGGAGGAACTCGGCGGCGCCGACGTGCACTGCCGCATCTCCGGCGTGGCGGATCACTATGCGCTGAACGATCAGCACGCGCTCGAGATCTGCCGCAACATCGTCAAGAACCTCGGGGCGCCGGTGTACCATCCGCTCGCTCGGGACGCGGTCGAGGATCCGTTCTACGATCCGGAAGAGCTTCACGGCGTCATCCCGGCAAACGTGAACAAGCCGTATGACATTCGCGAGGTGATCGCGCGGATCGTGGACGGCTCGTGGCTCCAGGAATTCAAGGAGCTCTACGGGCCGACCATCGTTTGCGGCTTCGCGCGCGTCATGGGGTATCCGCTGGGGATCGTGGCGAACAACGGCGTGCTCTTTTCCGAGTCGTCCCAGAAGGCGGCGCACTTCGTCGAGCTGTGCACGATGCGGCGCATCCCGCTCCTGTTCATGCAGAACATCACCGGCTTCATCGTCGGGAAGCAGTACGAGCACGGCGGCATCGCGCGCGACGGCGCGAAGATGGTCCATGCGGTCGCGTGCGCGGACGTGCCGAAGTTCACGCTCATGGTGGGCGCGTCCAACGGCGCCGGGAATTACGCGATGTGCGGCCGGGCCTACGAGCCGCGGCTCCTCTGGATGTGGCCGAATGCGCGCATCAGCGTGATGGGCGGCGAGCAGGCCTCGAACGTGCTCCTCACCGTCAAGCTGCGCCAGCTCGAGAAGAAGGGGATCGTCTGGACGGACGCTCAGAAGGAGGAGTTCCGCCGGCCGATACTCGAGGAGTATGAGCGCCAGGGGTCGCCGTACTATTCGACGGCCCGCCTCTGGGATGACGGCATCCTGCTGCCGACCGAGACCCGCGCGGCGCTCGGGCTCGGGATCGCGATGTCCCTGAACGCGCCGATCCCGGAGACGCAGTACGGCGTCTTCCGCATGTAACCGGGTGGGGATGGTGCTCAAGAAGATCCTCGTTGCCAACAGAGGGGAGATCGCCTGCCGCGTCATCCGCGCGTGCCGCGAGCTCGGCATTCCCGCGGCGGCCGTGTATTCCGAGGCGGACCGCGCCGCGCTCCACGTGGCGCTCGCCGACGAGGCGTACTTCATCGGCCCTCCCGCCCCGCTGGAGTCCTACCTCAGCATCGAGAAGATCATCGCGGCGGCGAAGCAGGCTGGCGCCGACGCGATCCACCCGGGCTACGGGTTCCTTTCAGAGAACGCCGCCTTCGCCGAGGCCTGCCTCGACGCGGGGTTCGTCTTCGTGGGGCCGACGCCGCAGACGCTCCGGCTTGCGGGCGACAAGCTCGGGGCGCGGCGGACGATGGCCGCCGCCGGCATCCCGATCATCCCGGGAATGTCCGCCGGAGCCGCGGAAGCGCGCGATGTCCTCGCCGAAGCGGACCGGCTGGGGTATCCGGTCATCGTGAAGGCGGCGGGGGGAGGTGGCGGAAAGGGGATGCGCGTCGTCGCGGCGCCGCGGGAACTCGAGGAGAGCCTGGCCGCCGCGAGGCGCGAGGCGCGCGGAGCGTTCGGCGACGACACGGTGTACCTCGAGAAGTACCTCGCGCGGCCGAGACACGTCGAGTTCCAGATCATGGCCGACGGCCACGGGCAGACCGTTCATCTGTTCGAGCGCGAATGCTCCGTCCAGCGGCGGCACCAGAAGATCGTCGAGGAATCGCCGTCTCCCGCGCTCGATGCCGATCTGCGGGCCCGAATGGGCGCCGCGGCCTGCGCGGTCGCGCGCGCTTGCTCGTACACGAACGCCGGCACTGTCGAGTTCCTCCTCGACGAGGAGGGTCGCTTCTACTTCCTCGAGGTCAACGCGCGCGTCCAGGTGGAGCACCCGGTGACCGAGCTGGTCACCGGCGTGGACATCGTGAAAACACAGATCGTCATCGCGGCCGGCGGCCGGCTGCCGTTCAGGCAGGAGGATCTGAGCCAGCGCGGGCATGCGATCGAGTGCCGTATCTACGCCGAGGATCCGGCGACAGGCTTCCTGCCGTCCGCGGGCCGCATCCTCTATCTCAAGGAGCCCCGAGGGCCGGGCGTGCGCCTCGACGGCGGCATCTACTCCGGATGGGAGGTGCCGGTCCACTACGATCCGATCCTCGCGAAGCTCATCACGTGGGGAGCGACTCGGGAAGAGGCGGGCCGGCGCATGGAGGAGGCGCTTCGGGAGTACGTGATCCTCGGCATACGGACGGTGATCCCATTTCTTCGAGAGGTGATCCGGCATCCCGCCTTCGCCTCGGGCGATACGAACACCGGTTTCGTCGGCGACCATTTCGCTTCCTGGCGGGGTGAGGTGCCGGAGGCGGTGATGGAGAAGGCGCTGGCGGCAGCGGCCGTGGACGAGGTGTTGGGCGGCGGGCGGGCCGCCGTGTCAGCGTCCGGCGAGGGCGCTCCGGCGCCGTCGCCGTGGCGGACGATAGGGCCATGGGAGACCGGGCGAACCGGTTAGGCGTGATGGAATACGAATTCCGAACGGGTGAGACGACTCGCGCCGTCACGATCGAGAAGAACGGCGAGCGCTGGCGGATCGCGGTGGACGGGCGGTCCATGGAGGTCGAGGCCGCCTGCCTCGATGCGCACGCGTACTCGCTCATCGTGGCGGGGCGGACGGTCACCGCCGTCGTCGTGCGCGACGGGGGGACGCGCCACGTCGCCGTTGACGGGTACGTGGTCGTGCTCGAGGAGCCGGGCGCCGTGGGTTTCACCGCCGCGGAAGAGGAAATCGCCGAGGGCGTTCAGATTCTGAGAGCTCCGATGCCGGGAAAGGTCGTGAAGATCCTGGTTCCCGAGGGGGAATCGGTCGCGAAGGGCCAGACCGTCCTCGTCGTCGAAGCGATGAAGATGGAGCACGGCCTGGGTGCGGCGGGGGCGGGTGTGGTTCGGAAGATCCTCTGCGCGGAAGGAGAGTCGGTCACCGCCCATCAACCGCTGGCCGAGGTCGCGATCGGGAGTTAGACCGCGGTCCGGCCCGCTACTCCTCCCGCCACTTCGGCTCGCGTTTCTCCAGAAACGCCGCGAGCCCCTCACGGAAATCGGCAGTGGAGCGGATCTCCGCATTCTCGCCGGCGGCCATCGCGATCTCTCGATCTATGCCGTCTTCGGCCATCCGCACGAGGAGCCGCTTCGTCCTCCGAAGGCTCGTCGGGCTCGAACGCGCGAGGGCCGCGGAGAGTTCGCGCGCGCGGACCATGAGCTCATGAGCGGGGACGATCTCGTTGATGAGGCCGATCTCGCGCGCCTCCTCCGGCCCGAGGATGCGGCCCGTGAGAAGGAGATCGCGCGCCCGCTTCTCGCCGACCTGCCGCACGAGAAAGACCGAGACGAGCGCCGGAATGAACCCGATGCGCACCTCGGTGTACCCGAAGCGCGCCTCGGGGGAGGCGAGAGTGAAATCGCAGAGGGTGGCGACACCGCACCCGCCGGCGAGCGCGGGACCGTTCACGGCGGCGACGAGAGGGACCGGGAAGCGATAGAGGCGGAGGAACAAGCGCGCCATCTGCCGGGAATCCTCGAGGTTCTGCTCCGGCGTCCGGTCCGCGAGCGACTTCAACATCTCGAGGTCCATGCCCGCGCAGAACGCGCGCCCGCTTGCGGCGATGATCGCGGCCCTGGCGCCGGCCGTCTCGATCTCATCGAGCGCGGCGAGCATCTCCTCGATCATCGCGGCCGAAAGCGCGTTCCGCTTCTCGGGCCGGTCCAGCGTCAGGAGCGCGAGACCGGCTTCGATCTCCAGCTTGAGCGTCGTGTACACCGTAGGTTCTCTCCTCGCGCCGTGACGCGCGTCCGCTAGAGCGCGGCAGAAGCGTACCGGTCGCGGATCTCCTTCGTCATCTGAATTGCCGGCTCGAGCGCTTCGGGCGGCAGGCCGGCGTCCACGCCGAGCCCGGCGAGGGTGCCCACCACGATCTCGGTGGGGATGTTGCCGACGAGCTCGTCGCCCGCGAAAGGACAGCCTCCGAGCCCGGTGAGCGCGCTGTCGAAGCGCCGGCAGCCGGCTTCGTACGCGGCGAGCACCTTCTCCGCCGCGCTCTCCGGGCGGCTGTGGAGGTGAACGCCGATCACGTGGTCCGTCTCATCCGCGAAGAGCATCCGGCTCAGCTCGCCCACGCGCTCCGGTGACGCCGTGCCGACGGTGTCGGCCAGAGTGACCGCCGCGACGCCGATGCGGCTGAGGCCGTGGACCGCTTCGGCGATGGCCGCCGGCTCCCACGGCTCTCCGTAAGGGTTGCCGAAGGCCATGGACAAGTAGACGACGAACCGCCGGCCATCGGCGCCGGCTCGTTCGAGCAGGCGCTCGATGACGGCCAGCGACTCCGCGATGGTCGTATTCGCGTTCCGGCGCATGAACTCATCGGAGATCGAGTGCGGGTAACCGATCGTCGTCACGCTGGGCGCCCGGAGCGCGCGCTCGAACCCGCGGGCATCCACGATGATTCCGATGATCTCCACCGCCTGCGAGAGCGTCCCTTCGGTCGAGAGCTTCGCCAGCACCGCCTCGCTGTGGGCCATCTGCGGCACGTGCTTCGGCGAGACGAAGCTCACCGCATCGAGGTGGCGGAATCCGCACTCGATGAGGCATCGCAGGTACTCCGCCTTCGCCTTGGTCGGAATGATCCCCGGCAGGCCTTGCCAGGCGTCCCTGGGGCATTCGACGATCGTGACCTGCGGCATCCGATCCTCCAGATCGGTTACAGCGGACGGCTTCCGAGAGGGATCGGACGGGATCATACCCGGCGCGCGACACGAGTGTCCATTCAGGCGCCCGGGGGCGACGAATCGTGATATGCTACCTTGCTCTTTGGTCCCCGCCGGCAGCCCGCCACCGGCCCCGAAGGAGGATTGGAATGAAAGCCGACACGGCCTCCGGAGCGCGCACCGTCCGCGCCCCTCGAGGGCCCGCGCTTTCCTGCAAGGGGTGGGCGCAGGAAGCGGCGATGCGCATGATCATGAACAACCTCGATCCGGAGGTGGCCGAGAGGCCCGAGGATCTCGTCGTGTACGGAGGCCGAGGGAAGGCCGCCCGTAGCTGGGAGTGTTTCGACGCGATCGTGCGCACCCTTCGCGACATGGAGAACGACGAAACGCTCCTCGTGCAGTCGGGAAAGCCCGTCGGCGTCTTCCGCACCCACCCGCTCGCGCCCCGCGTTCTCATCGCGAACTCGCTTCTCGTCCCTGCGTGGGCGACGTGGGAGCACTTCTGGGAGTTGGAAGGAAAGGGCCTCATGATGTACGGGCAGATGACGGCCGGCTCCTGGATCTACATCGGCACGCAGGGAATCCTACAGGGAACGTTCGAGACCTTCGCGGAAGCGGCGCGGCAGCACTTCGGCGGCTCGCTCGAGGGCCGGATCGTGCTGACGGCCGGTCTTGGGGGCATGGGCGGGGCGCAGCCCCTGTCGGTCACCATGAACGGCGGCGTCTGCCTCGCCGTGGAGGTGGACCCCGCGCGCGCGCGCCGGCGTGTCGAGACCCGCTACTGCGCCGTCGTCGAGACCGACTTGAGGCGCGCGATGAAGCGCGCCGAGGAAGCGGCGCGGAAGAAGGAGCCGCTTTCCATCGGTCTCATCGGCAATGCCGCCGAGACGCACGAGGAGTTCGTGCGACGCGGCTTCCGAGCCGATCTCGTCACCGACCAGACCTCCGCGCACGACGCCCTGAACGGCTACGTGCCGGCCGGCATGAGCCTCGAGAGCGCGCTCGAACTCCGCGCGCGCGATCCGAAGCAGTACATCGCGAAGGCGATGGAGTCCATGGCGCGGCACTGCCGCGCGCTCCTCGAGATGAGGGCGAAGGGCTCGA
Organism: Candidatus Eiseniibacteriota bacterium; assembly: GCA_020052115.1. GTDB lineage: Bacteria > Eisenbacteria > RBG-16-71-46 > JAGVPR01 > JAGVPR01 > JAGVPR01. Next base: position 3,209 of record JAGVPR010000211.1, on the reverse strand, counting down.
TCGTGTTCGATTACGGGAACAATCTGCGCGGACAAGCCAAGGCGGCCGGCGTCGCGGATGCGTTCACCTACCCGGGCTTCGTGCCCGCGTATATCCGGCCTCTCTTCTGCCGCGGGCGCGGGCCGTTCCGGTGGGTCGCGCTCTCGGGCGACCCGGCCGACATCGCCGCGACCGACCGCGCGGTCCTCGAGACGTTTCCGGAGGACGAGGTGCTTGCCCGGTGGGTCCGGCTCGCGGACCGCCATGTGAGATTCCAGGGGCTGCCGGCGCGGATCTGCTGGCTCGGCTACGGCGAGAGGGCCCGATTCGGCGCGAAGATCAACGAACTGGTCGCTCGGGGCGAGATCAAGGCTCCGATCGTCATCGGGCGCGATCACCTGGATTCCGGTTCCGTCGCTTCTCCCTATCGCGAGACCGAAGCGATGCGCGACGGCAGCGACGCCGTGGCTGATTGGCCGATCCTCAACGCTCTGGTGAATACCGCCGCGGGCGCCTCCTGGGTGAGCGTGCACCACGGCGGCGGTGTGGGGATCGGAAACTCGATCCACGCTGGCATGGTCGTCGTCGCTGACGGCACAGCCGAGAGCCGCGAGCGGCTCGAACGGGTGCTCACGACCGACCCCGGCACGGGCGTCATGCGCCACGTGGACGCGGGTTATGAGGAGGCGATCCGATGCGCGAGGGAGACGGGCCTAGAGATTCCCATGCTGCCGGAGGCTCGCTGAGCCGCCCGCACGCCGATCTTCTGATCCATGGAGCCTCGCAACTCCTGACGATGGACGGCGGCGGCGCCGGCCCTCTTTCGGGACGCGCTCAAGGGGCGCTCGGCGTGATCGAAGGCGGAGCCGTGGCCGTGGCCGAAGGGCGCATCATCGCCGCCCGCCGCGAAAGCGAGGTGCGCGCCCTCTGCGCCTGTGACAGCCGCACGACGATGGTGGACGCCGGAGGCGGAGTGGTCGCGCCCGGCTTCGTGGATCCTCACACACACCTTCTCTTCGCCCGTTCCCGCGAGAAGGAATTCACGGAGAGGCTCCGCGGCGTTCCGTACATGGAGATCGCGGCCCGCGGTGGTGGAATCCACGCGAGCGTGCGCGCTTTCCGAGAGGCGACCGACGCGGCGCTGCTCGCGAACGGACGGCGCCGGCTCGCCGCGTTCCTCATCCACGGGACGACCACCGTCGAGGCGAAGAGCGGCTACGGACTTTCGGTTGAGCAGGAGGTTCGCGCGCTCAAGCTCCTGCGCAAGTTGCGCGCCGAACAGCCGGTGGACATCGTCCCGACGTTTCTCGGAGCCCACGAGGTGCCGATCGAGTTTCGCGGCCGCAAGGGCGCGTACGTGCGGCAGGTGATCGAGGAGCAGATCCCGGCCGTTGCCGCCGAGAAGCTCGCCCGCTATTGCGACGTTTTCTGTGAGCGAGGCGTCTTCGACATCGAGGAGAGCCGCGCCATCTGCCGTGCGGCCATGGCCGCGGGGATGCGGATCCGCCTCCACGCCGACGAGTTCTCGCCTTCGGGTGCGGCCGACCTGGCGGCGGAACTGGGCGCCGACTCCGCCGATCACCTGCTGGCCGCGACCGAAGCGGGCCTGTCGAAGATGTCGCGCATGAAGGTGATCGCCGTGCTCCTTCCGGGCACATCCTATTCGCTCGGTTTGCCGCGGCACGCGCCGGCGAGGCGCATGGTCGAGATGGGCATCCCGATCGCCCTCGGCACCGACTGTAATCCCGGGTCCTGCATGACCGAGTCCATGCCGGCGGTGATCTCGCTCGCCGTGACGCAGCTTCGCATGACGGCCGAGGAGTCGTGGGTCGCGGCGACACGCAATGCCGCGTGCTCCCTCGGACTCGGCAAGGACCGCGGGCGCCTGGCCGCAGGGTACCGGGCCGACATCGCCGTCTTCGACATGCCCACCTACGAGTACCTGCCGTATCACTTCGGAGTGAATCACGTGTCCGCCGTCATCGTGTCCGGCCGGCTGGTGGCTGAAAGGCCCCACTCCACGAACGGAAAGGCTCCGAAGAGAGCGGCCGACGGCCGCTCGTCCCGAAGGGGCTCCGGACCCGCTCGCCGCGCCGCCGCCTCCTCGCGCTAAGGCTCCGGGCGCCGCCGCCGATACAAGGTGGGAAGCCGTACGCGGCGCGCGTCTCTCCGCATCGGTCGGTCGCAGGTCCCGGGCCGTGCTTGATGGGGGTGCGCAGCCTCCTTATACTGAGCGCCGATCCGCCCGAAAGAGGAGGGTTTGCGTGTCGCGCATCGTCGAATGTGTTCCGAATTTCAGCGAAGGCCGTGATGCGTCCGTGCTGGACGCCATTGCGGCGGCGATCTCGGCCGTGCCGGGGGTGCGGTTGCTGGACCGCGAGATGGATGCCTCGCATCACCGCTCGGTCTTCACGATGGTCGGCGGGCCCGACGAAGTCGTCGAGGCGGCCTTTGAGGCCGCGCGCACGGCCGTCGCGCGCATCGACCTGACCCGCCACAAGGGGGAGCATCCCCGCATGGGCGCCGTGGATGTCATCCCCTTCATCCCGATCCGCGGACTCACCATGGAGGATTGCGTCGCGCTGGCCAAGCGTCTGGGCAAGCGCATCGGGGAGGAACTGGGCGTTCCGGTCTTCTTGTACGAAGCGGCCGCGAGCCGCGCCGGCCGGCAAAACCTGGCCGAGGTGCGCCGCGGCGAGTTCGAAGGGTTGCGCGAGGAGATCGGCAAGAATCCCGAGCGCCGCCCCGATTTCGGGCCCGAGCGGATCCACGAGACCGCGGGGGCCGTGGCCGTCGGCGCGCGCATGCCGCTCGTCGCCTACAACATCAATCTCGGCACGAACGATCTCAAGATCGCCCAGGCGATCGCGAAGGCGCTGCGCGGCGGCACCGGCGGGCTCTCGTTCGTGAAAGCGCTCGGGTTCGTTCTCGAGGACCGCGGGATCGTGCAGGTCTCGATGAATCTCGTGGACGTCACGAAGAGCCCGATGCAGCGCGTTTTCGCGCTCGTCCGCGAGGAGGCGGAGCGCTATGGCGTCGCGATCCTCGGAAGCGAGATCGTGGGGCTGGTTCCCGAGGACGCTCTCCTCGACGTGGCGGAGCACGCGCTCCGCCTCGAGCGATTCGACCGGGACCAGGTCCTCGAGCGGCGCCTGGCCTCCGACGCCGCGAGCGGCCGGGCGGGCCTCGAGACTTTCCTCATGTCGCTCGCGGGCGCGGAGCCGACGCCG
>JAGVPR010000139.1 GCA_020052115.1 Candidatus Eiseniibacteriota bacterium | reverse complement strand
GAGGAGCGCGGCCACGTCACAGGCCGCCGGGATGTCGCGCGCATCACGCCGGCGGAGCGTCGCTCCGAAAGGCGCCAGCCGGTCGGGGCCAATCCGGACGCCGACGACCGTGATCGGGGCGAGGGTGAAGGTGCGAAGCGAATCAGAGGGGGCGCTGACCCGGGCGGCCGATTGCGGCGGCCCCTCGGTTGACGGGACGGGGACCGGCGCCGTGAGCGCCGGCCGCGCAGCCGACAAAGAGGCAGCAAGCAAGATGATGATCCCGAAGCTCATGGGCACGCACGCCCCCGGGGACGTCAATGCCGGGATCGGTGGAAGAGAGCGAGCGGCGCGGAGGAAGGAAATGCGTCCTGCCGCGGTATCGGGGGAGGCCCCGAGCGCCCTTTCCTGTCACCGAAGTCCAGGCGTTTGCCGCCCCACCGGCAGGTCTTCTGGCTTCCGGATCACCCTACTCGCCGCGCCTTCCCGAGCCTTTCGGCCAGTGGCTTTGTGCGGCTTTCGTCCCCGGTTACAGCGGCGGACCCGCGACGGATTCACACCGTCTTCCCTTGAGGCCCCTGGCCGCCGGTGAGGAGAATTCGACGGGCACGCTAGCTCATCGCCCCACCGGCGTCAACAGGCAAGCCAAGCGGCAGCCGCAGTAGTCAGATCGTGTGCTCGCCGCTGGCCCACGGGACGCAGAAGCCGCGCTTGACACTTCGGGAGATATCGGTGACAGTCCTGCGGAAGCGATTCCAGACCGGGTTCGCGCTCGGGCGATGGCTCGGAATCCGGGGGGACGAAGAGGACTTCTGCTTGGGTCCGTACGTGTTCCCCACGCCGCGGGCCGGCCGTCCAGGGATGCCGTACCCGATCTGAAACAGCCGGTCCGGGAAGTCCAGCTACGGGAGGACGAAGATGCGCGCTCGGTTACTACTTCTCGCACTTCTGATCGTGGTCGCCTCGCAGCTTGCTTCGGTCGCCTACGCTTTCAACGGCGAGCGCAAGGGGTTCATCCTGGGCCTCGGAGCAGGTCCGGGAATCACCTCCTATTCCCTGGAAGTCGATGGCGAAAGCGGTGACGATGAGAGTAAGTTCGGGTTAAACACGGACTTCCGCATCGGTTATGCCCCGTCGGACCTCGTGCAGATCTACTGGATGAGCAAGGTCGCATGGTTCAGTCAGGAGTTTGTCACCGACTTCACATACGATCCGTATACTCAGGAATACGATGCTGTTGAAGAGGATGTCACGGTCGCTACCGGCGTCGCCGGTCTGGGCGCGACGTACTTCTTCCAGCCCACGGCGCCGTCGCCGTTCATCCTGGGAGGAATCGGATACTCGAGCTTTTCAACGCCGTTCGAGAGCGACTCGGAGAGCCAGATCGGTTTTGGGATTGCTGCCGGAGGCGGGTACGAGTTCGCCAAGCACTGGACGATCGAGGGTACGCTGACGTACGGCAAGCCCTCCGAGGACGATTTCAGCTGGAGCGTCGTGGGGCTGAAGGCGACCATCAACTGGCTTGGATACTGATCGGGAAGGACAAGCTGTGAGGCCGTCGCATCGCGCGTGAGAACGAGCGCTTCAGACAGCGCGCGATACTGCGGTTTCGCTCACGGGAACGATGAGGAGTCAAACCCGGATCCTCGCTCGTTCTCGCCGTCGCGGGCCGGCCGCGCAGGGGCTTCACGCCCAAGGGGAAGCTGCCGGTCCGGGTTTCAGTCACAGGAGGATGATGATGACCAAGCTCTATGTGCTCCTGGCGTTTCTGATGCTCGCGGCGTATCTGCCCACGCCGGCCGCAGCCGAGTTGCCGTTCACGATCTACGGCGGAGCCGGATTCGGGAAGGCGATGAACGACGGCGCTCCGGGCGGCGGGCTCGGCCTCGGGGGCGGTATCGTGTACCAGTTCGAGAACTCGCCGTTCGCAATCGGCGGCGACCTCGGGTACATCATGTTGGGCAAGGAGGACTGGGGAGGCACTTTTGGCGGTGCTGAGGCCTCTGCCGAGATTACCTGGTCGGCAATTCCCTTCACGGCTCAGGGTTACTACATGATCCCCGTGAGCGGAAGCGTCGCGCCGTACCTAGAGGCGGGTGCCGGCTTCTACAACACCCGCGCGAAGTGGAAGTACAGCGCCTCTTATGAGGGCATCTCAATCGGCCAGGATGAGACCGATAGTTCGACCGACATGGGCATCAATCTCGGCGGCGGCCTCAAGTTCGGGAACCCGGACGCGAAGATGCGGTTCGGCGCCGACGCCAGGTACCACATCATCATGACCGAGGGCGAGTCCACGGGCATGGTCACTGTCTTCGGCCGCGTCTACTTCGAGTAAAATTCCGATCCGCCGGAGCGGGCCCAGCGCCCGCTCCGGCTTACTGGGTACCCATGAACCGCATCGCACTCGCAACAGGATTCGCAGCACTGCTCCTGTTTCCAGCCGTCCGGACCGCCCATGCAGGCGCCTCCGCCTTCGTGGGGAGCACGGAGATCTCGGCTCTCTCGGGAGCCATCTGGCTCGACGACATCTTCATTCCGTCCGACGAGGATCCTCGGTTCTCGCGAGTCCCCACGATCTCCCTCGACGGGGGCTTTCTATGGGGCTTCAGGCTCGGCCACCGCTTCACGCGGAGAATCGAAGCCGAGGCGTCGCTGGGTTACGCCTCAGGGTCGGTCCAGGCCGACTTCGCCTCTGAGGAACCGGACGGAGAACTCACCGGCCTCACGACCGTCGTCTACAACATCAACGCCTTGTACTACCTGACGTTCTTCGGAGAGAGCTTCGAGCCTTACGTGGCGGCCGGGGCGGGCGGCACGTCGTATCGCCCCGCGAGCCATCGCGTACTCGACGGCACCGCGTCGTTGACCGGTAACGCCGGCGGGGGCGCGCGCTACTACCTGAGCGACAAGCTGGCCCTGCGGGGGGATGCTCGCGTGTACGTCTCGGCGTTCGACAGGAATCAGTTCATGCGGCTGTATCCGAACTTCGCGCCGCAGGTGGACGACAAGACACTCACGCACTACGAGGTTTCGCTGGGGCTCACCCTTCGCTTCTTCGACACCGATCTCTTCTAGCCGCACACCCGGTCAAGCCATGCCCGACGTACGCGGCCCGCTCGCCTACCTTGCCGGCGCGATCGAGCACGCGCCGGACGGCGGCCGCCGCTGGCGGCGCTCCATCACCGCATCCATCGACCGGCTCGGGCACCGCGTCTTCGATCCCACCAAGAACGAGCATCTCCTCCTGAACGAAGAGGAGCGCCTGCATTTCCGCGGCTGGAAGGAGACAGACCTCCCACGGTTTCAGCAGACGGTGCGCCGGATCATCGCGCGGGATCTCGACGTCATCACGAGCGAGGCCGACTACGTGATCTGCTACTGGGATGAGCCTGCGACTCGAGGGGCGGGGACGCAGGCGGAGATCACGCTCGCGCACCGCCTGGGGAAACCGGTCTATCTCGTTACGGCGATGCCGCGGGCGAAAGTGAGCGGCTGGGTTCTCGGGTGCGCCACTCAGGTGTTCGATGACCTCGAGGCTCTGGGCGAGTTCCTGGAGCGAGCGTCGAGGTGACGCCGCTCAGATGAGAGAGCGCGACTGCCCGCCGTCCACGTTCAAGCAAGCGCCCGTGATGAGGCCCGCCCGCGGCGAAGCCAGGAAGACGATGGCCGCCGCGATCTCCTCGGGCGTGCCGAAGCGCCCGTAGGGCAGCTCTCCCTTCACGAAACGCGCGATCCCCTCCGGGTCCGCCTTCTGCTTGCGATCCCACGAGCCGCCCGGATGGAGCGTCGAGCCGGGAGCCACGGAGTTCACGCGGATCCCCTCGGGCGCAACGAGGCGGGAGAGCGACTTCGTGTAGGCGATGACCGCGGCCTTCGCCGCGTTGTAGGAGACCGCCCCGCCCCACTCACGGCCGAAGATGGAGCTGACATTGACGATCGTGCCGCGCGAGACGCGAAGAAGCGGCAGCGCCCCGCGGCAAAACCTCACCGTCGCGAGCAGATTCAGCTCGAGCACTTCCTGCCACTCTGCATCCGTGGCTTCGGCGCCCGCGGATCCACGCGAGCCCCCGGTGTTGTTCACGAGGACATCGAGCCCGCCGAAGGCGCGCTCGACCTCCCCGAGGACGCGATCCGGGACAATGGGATCGGTTGCGTCGGCCGCGAGGTAACGCACCCCGGCAGCACCGGCTTTCTCCACTTCGGCAGCGGCCTTGGCCAGCGTCTCCTCGGTGCGCGCCACGAGGAAGAGCCTCGCGCCCTCGGCCGCAAACGCCTTGGCTGCCGCGAGCCCGATGCCGCGGCTCGATCCGGTGATAAGAACTGAGCGGTTTCGAAGCCCGAGATCCATGCCGATCAACCCTCGCGAGCGGAGGATACCACGTTGATCGGCGCCGCAGCGGGCCGTAAGATGGACTGGACCCGCGAACGGACCCTCCGGCGCGGAGCGCATGGGTGACAGGTGCAAGGGAGGTGGGGGCGATGTTTCGCCGCGTGAGCGACTTTTTCGATTCGTTCAGGGCCCACAGCGAAGGGACGGAGCGCGTCCTTCGCGCGCTCGACGACCGGTGTCTCGATCAAGCCGTGGCGCCCGGCCACCGCACGCTCGGCCACGTGGCTTGGCATATCGTGGCGACGATCCCGGAGATGATGAACCGCACGGGCCTCGGGCTCGCGAGCGTGGATCACACCGCTCCTCCGCCGCGCTCGGCGGCCGAGATCGCCGACCGCTACCACGCCGTCGCGGGCGAAATGCTGGAGGCGATCCGCGCGAAGTGGAACGACGAGACGCTTCTCCAGGTGGACGACATGTACGGTGAGAAATGGGCACGCGGATTGTCGCTGGCAGGCCTCATGTCGCACGAGATCCATCACCGCGCGCAGATAACCGTGCTCCTGCGACAGGCGGGGCGGCCCGTGCCCGGCGTGTTCGGCCCGTCGAAGGAGGAGTGGGCCCAGTACGGAATGGAAGCGCCGCCCTACTGAGGCGGTCGCTCGCCCCGGGGCGGCTGAGGAAATCTCGTGAGCGTGTTCGATTCACCGTCGCGGCGGCTCCGGCGGGAGTGCCGGACGATCCAGGCGATGATCTCCGTGTACTGCCGTGATCGCCACGGCACGCCGCGCGGCCTTTGTCCGGAGTGCTCGGAGCTTTCCGAATACGCATCGTCTCGCCTGGAGAGGTGTCCTTTCGGCGCCGAGAAGCCGACCTGCGTCAACTGCCCGATTCACTGTTACCAACCGGCGCGCCGCGAGCAGGTCCGGCTCGTGATGCGCTACGCGGGACCGCGCATGCTCTGGAGGCACCCGATTCTCGCGATCTTCCACATGATGGAGGGACGGCGGCCCTCGCCCCCGCTCTCCAACCGTAAAGCCCGCGCCGCCGGCGGCTCCCCGCGCGAAGCGGCGACCGAAGACCCGGGAGGTGACCTGTGAGGCGGTTGGTTCTCTTCGTCTGGGCCTGCGTGCTCTTGAGCGGGTGTCGTCCTTGGTTCCTCGGACCGCCCCGGGACAAGGGCCTCGATGACGAGATGACGACGTATTACGTCGGTCTCATCTTTCACGGCCCGACCTGGACTCCGGACACCTCGCCCGACGTCAAGCGCCTCCAGGAAGAGCATCTGCTGAATTTGCAGAAGCTGGCGCGGGATGGGAAGCTCGTGCTCGCCGGGCCGGTTACCGACTCGGGGGATCTCCGCGGCCTCTTCGTCTTCCGGACGGAGAGCCTCGAGGAGGCCAGGGCGCTGACGGACAACGATCCTGCCGTGAAAGCCGGCCGGCTGCGTGTGGAACTCCACCCGTGGTACGGCCCCAAGGGCCTGTACGTGAACACCCGGCCGGCGGGGGCGGCCGTGACCACGCGCGGCCGATAGAGGGCCATTGCGCTCGCTCCGCCCGAAGAGCCGGTTTCGAGGAGGGTCATGCCATGATCCGTTCTTCCTGGGCACGTCGGGCCGTTCCGCTCGCCGCGGTCGTCTCCGCTCTCGCACTACTCCCCGCCTGCTCCGATGACGATGGGACCAAGCCCTCCGGCAAGGCCTGGGGGCGTCTCGCACAGTACAGCGGCTGCAAGTCCGGCGACGGCAAGATCGCAGCGCCGTCTGGGTCCGACTGCCTTCTCTACACCTACGACGGCAAGAGCCTACTGAGAGTGAAGCACAGCGATGCCGCCTTCAACTGTTGCCCGTCCGCGATCTCAGCGGACATCACCGTGGAAGGAGGCACCATCCGCATCAAGGAGAAGGAGACGTTGCCGGAAGGCCCGTGTCGCTGCCTGTGCCTCTATGACGTGGACTACGAAATCCACGAGCTGTCATCGGGCCCATATCGGATCGAAGTCGCCGAGCTGTACATCCAGGAGGGTGACGAGCCTCTCTCCTTCGCGATTGATCTCGCATCGGCGCCCGCGGACACGTTGTGCGTGAGCCGGAGCCACTATCCATGGCAGGGAGGGACGGATCCCGGCGGAACGTTCATCGGCGCGACGGGCTGCAAGACCGGCCCGAGAGCCGTCGCGGCCACATCCATGACGCTCGACTGCGCCCGCTGGGACTGGGACGGATCCTGGGTGCTTCACCTCACACACGTGAACGCGGCCGCCAACTGCTGTGCCGACTCTCTCGGGGGTGTCGTGACGGTGATCGCAGACACCATCCGCATCATCGAGTACGGAAACGGCCTCTGCAACTGCGAGTGCCTCTACGACCTCAGCTACGAGATCCACGGTCTCGCGCCGGGGAGCACCTACCGCATGGAGATCGTCGAGCCCCATGTGCCCGAGGGCGACGATCCGCTGTCGTTCACCTTCGCTTTGGGCCCGGCCGGATCGGACACCGCATGTGTTGAGAGGCACGGTTACCCCTGGGGACCCTGATCGGGCTCGCCAAAAGCAGTGCGTGGCCGCTCAGCGCCGGGTCGCTGCTCCTCCATGACCTTGCGCTTGTCAACGTCTGTGCCCGCCTAGCGGGCGATCGAGATTGATTACGCCGCCGGCGCGGTCCATGAAGATGCCGAAGTTCCGCGCCCTTGCGTTGTCGCTCTCCGCGTCGTCCACGCGCGTCACCCCATCCTCGAGCCCCGCGGGATACTCATCAACGCCTCCCGCATCGAGAAAGAGCCCCACCGAGGTGGATTCGGTCCAGTAGACGGACGTCGCCTTCCGGTCCAGGAAGCGCGCGTCGAAGTTGGTGAGCCCCGGCCTCCTCCCCCCCGTGAGGAATGCATAGTGGTCGTCGCCGCTGCCGTCCAGGCAGAGCGCGACGCTGCGATTGATCGAGTGACCCACACCCTCGTTGCCGCACTCGTACCGGTCGTCACCCGACCCGTCGTAGAGCACTGCGACCGTGAAGTCATGCCCGAAGGCCGGCCCCCAGTTCTGGGCGACTGAGTGGAGATCGTCCCCCGATTCGTCCACGACGGCGCCAATGCAGAAGTGGGCGCCGGAACCCGAGGCCCAGCCGTTCGCGCGGTACTCGTCATCGCCGGAGCCGTCCCAGATGAAGCCGGTCCCGAACCAGTAGCCGCAGCCCTGGGCCCAGTTGCCGGCGGTGTAGCGGTCGTTGCCGGATCCGTCGAGGAGCCCCCCGAGGCCGCCGGCCCACGAGTGTCCGTCGGATCCATCTCCGCGGCGGCCCATGGCGCAGCCCTGCGCGTCGCTGACGGCGATGTTGAGTTCGGAATGATACGACGCGCGTCCCGTGACAGCCGGGTCGGTCACGGCCTCGTAGACGTCGTCGCCGGTCCGGTCGGCGAGCACGCCGACGCCGGCCACGCCGCCGAAGCCCTGACCGTCGCTCCAGAGCGTGTACGTGTCGCCGCCGGAGAGATCAACGAGCAGGCCGATGCCGAAGAAACCGGCGCCTTGTCCGCTGTAGCCGAGCTCGTACCGATCGTTCCCATCGAGATCGAGAAGGGCCCCCAGGCCGAAGTGCCCGGCGCCCTCTCCGAGAGTCCGCGCACGGTAGCGGTCGTGACCGCCGGCATCCACGAGCACGCCGACGCCAGTGATCCCGGCGCCGAATGCGCCATCCGCTGCTTCATAGAGATCGTCGCCGCCGAGATCGAGCGCGGCGCCCAGCGGATTCGTCGGACTCGAAGCGCCCGCGGGCCCCGAGTAGCGGTCATCGCCTCCGAGGTCCACGACGAGAAACGCGCCGCTCTCCGGGAGGTCAATCGAACCGCGCCCCGTGCCGTCCACGACGATGAGCCCGGACGGCGTCTCGATCGAAAGGTGGAGCTTCCCGATGGAACCACTGCCGGCCAGATCGGGGATCGTGTCGGCCAGGGCCAGCCGCGCGACGTCGAGCGCTTCGACCGTCTTCAACCCTGCATACCACAGGCTCGCCTCGTCCCAGGCATGCGCCGCGTCGTCCATCGCCGGCTCGTATTCGAGCGCGTCCGTCTCCTCGGCCCCCAGATCGAGCCGCGCGGCGATCTGCCGGCGCGTCTCGAGATCCACGCTCCGGAACGCGCGCTCGGCCCAGTCGCGCGCATCGAGAAGATCGAGGACCAGCTTCCCCAGGATGCCGCTCACCTCCGGCGGCACGCCCGCGCAGATCCGTTCGAGCTCCTTCTCGACAACCGGATAAGGCGACTCCTGCCCGAAAGAGACGAAGCGGGTGGAGCGCCCGTGCGCCCTCCACGTCTCGAGCAGCGCCGCGGCGAGCGGGGTCCTCTCCGCCGTCAGATTGGCCGAGAAGGCGCGTGTCGCGCCGTAGCGCTTGTTGACCCCGAGATCGTGAACAGCCCGGAAGAGCGCGCCGGCGCCCCGCTCACCCTTCTTCCCCGACACCATCTCGGGCGCGAGCGTCTGCGCGAGCGTTGCACCCATCACGCGAATGAAGGGAACGACCGCCGTCGGTTCGGCGCAGAGGTCGTCGAAGTGGCGCAGCTTGTACGGAATGTCCTGGGGATAGCGCTCCCACCAGCCGCGGGCCTCCCAGCCGAGATCCGCACGCGTGAGGCCGGCCGCGGAGAGCGCCTCATCCAGGGCATCGGGTGCCGTGGAGTCCGCTTCGAGCCTTGCGCCCCGCGCGCTCACCAGCGCGCACAGGAACAGGAAGAACGGCGCCGCACGCTTCATCATCGTCCTCCTCCCTTCGCCTCCTGCCTCACCCGGATCATCGCAGCGGGCCACGCGCCGGGCACGCACGGCGCCGGATCCGCCGCGGGGCATTCTAGCGCGGAAGGAGAAATCGAGTGACTCTTTGATCGAGCGGCGCGCCTGCCGTTCGGCTAATCTCATTTCAGACGTCAGCGATCGCCGGTCCGGCTGCATCGGATCGGGCCTTCCCGGCGACGGGATATCCGCACAGCTTTCTCTTCGTCATCGAGGACGATCTCGATGGACGGACTCAGGATTAGAGGAGCGAGATGGACATCCGCCCGAGCATTCTCCGGATCGCGATCACGATGTCATTGTCGGCCGCCAACGGTGCGGCCGCTTCACAGGGAGGACCCGCTTCCATGGATAAGACTCGCGAAACGGAATCTCCGCCGACCCGCTCCGAGGTCGCCACGCTGGGCGGCGGCTGCTTCTGGTGCCTGGAGGCCGTGTTCGCGGAACTGCGCGGAGTGAGCGGCGTCGAATCCGGGTTCTCGGGCGGCAGTGCTCATGACGCGACGTACGAGAGGGTCTGCGGCGGTCGCACCGGACACGCCGAGGTCGTGCAGGTAACCTTCGACCCCTCGATCGTCTCGTTCGGCGACCTGCTCGAGGTCTTCTTCACGATCCACGATCCGACCACGCTGGACCGCCAGGGCGCGGACGCCGGCACGCAGTATCGCTCGGTCGTCTTCTACGACAGTCCGTCGCAGAAGGCGACGGCGAACGAGGTGATCGCGCACCTGACGGTCGCGAAGGTCTGGGATGATCCCATCGTCACCCAGGTGGCGCCGTTCCAGGCCTTCTACAAGGCCGAGGACTATCACCAGCAGTACTTCGAGCGAAACGGCAACGCCCCCTATTGCCGGATCGTCATCGCGCCGAAAGTGGCCAAGTTCCGGGAGAAGTTCCTCGACCAACTGAGGAAATAGACCCGCGCCGATCGAGGTTTTCGAGCGCGCCCCTACAGCCTGCGCGACAGCCAGTGCATCACGTTGAGGGCGAACTGACGGTTGTCGTTGCCGGCGAGGTTCATTCCGAAGGGCTTACCCTCCGCCACCTGCGCCGTCAGCATGCCCGCCTCTCCGAGGACGACGACCCGTCCCCGACCCCATTCGAGGGCGACGCCCTGCGCCTCCCCGGCGGGTTGCGGCCGCAGCTCCGACCCCGCCGGCACGTACTCGATTGCGGACTCCGGAAGCCGCAAGAGGACGGAGGAGCCGGCAGGACCTTCCAGCGACTGTCCCGTGAAGGTCATGACGCGCCTCACGGCGGTTTCCGGCCCCTCTCCTGAGAGAATGGGATGATCTCCGAGCCGCCCGTTTCCCCTCGAGAACAGCAGAGGATCCGACAACTCGTCCGGCACCTCGACGAACCCTTTGTTCATCTTCACCCCGAAGGCGGCGCTCAGGGCTTCGGATGCGGCGCCCATCGGGGCGTGGTCCGCGATGAGCAGGAGCGACCCTCCTCCTTCCACCCATTTGCGGACGAGAGTGACCTCCTCGGGCGTGAAGGCCGGATCGCCGCGCTCCCGACTCGTGCGCACCGGGAGATTGACCCCCATGAACTGCGGCTTCGGCGCCCCGGCCGCGTTCGCGATAACGAGGACCTGCGCGCCATCGAAGCATCCGGCGGCGAAAGCCCGTCCCCTTCTGCGGAAGTCATACCCGTCGGCTCTCAGCAGGCGGCCAAACGGCAGGTAGCGTCCCCCGAGGCCCGCCGTGGACGCGTTGCAGTGCCCCTCGTCGAACACGACTCGCGGGTGCACCGATGCGAAGGCCGGCTTGACGACCGCAGGCTTCCAGCCGAAGTCGGCCCTTTGCGCTCTGGAAACCGCGACCGCCACGGCGAGAAGGAGTGCGAGCACCAACGAAGAGACGATCACGAGCGCCGCGTTCTTCATGTGCTGCCTCCATCCTGCGGCCGCGTCACGACGGTCGCCTCGGGAAATCCCGCCCCGACTACTTCGCACGGTCCGAGACATCCTCGCGCCCATCCAGGAACGTCACGGTGAGCTTCGCGACGCGACCGCGCTCATCCCGAGCGAACCGGAAGCGCACGTCATCGGCATCGGCGACCTTGAAGAGGTCCTCACCCATCGGGGCGAGGCGGATCCTCGGACCGCCTTCCCGCTGGGAGCAGAGCGTCTCGCCGTCCACGGAGAGGCGGCGTGGGCCGTAGACGCCCGCGTACGACGGGAGTTGACTGCGCTTCAGCGTGACGGGCTTTTGCTCCGCCTCGAGCGAGGTGCGCGCCCAGGAGATCCGCCGGCGAGCCTCTTCGTCCTCGGCCTTCTCCTCCAGCGCGCGCAGCGCTTCGATCTGTGCCGTCGCCAATGCCCTTTCGGCGGGAACCGCGATGTTCGGCTCCACGCCCGTCCCTTCCCAGTTCGTCTTCGTGACAGGACTGATCGCACGGCCCGTGGGCATCTGGATCCCCATGCGGAACGAGCTGAAGTCGTAGAACCAGAAGGTCACGGTGTGCGCCGCGCCACCCGTCCTCTCGCCGACGACCGTCGCCCGCTCGAGGTTCTTCAGGTCGTAGGTGAACTCCTCCGCTGCAGAGCCGGTGCGACCGCTCGTCAGGATGTAGAGCGGAGTCTCGAACATCCGCTTGCCGGGAACGTAGGCGTGCGACCAGGACTGCTTGGTCTCGTTCTCCATGCGGACGTACCAGCTCACGAGATGCTCCGGCTCCTCGAGGAAGTAGCTCGCCAGGAGCTGGATCATGCTCGCATCGCCGCCGCCGTTTCTGCGCAGGTCCATGATGACGGCATCGCAGTGCGCCAGCATCTGCATGGCGCCGACGGCAGTCTCGCCGGCCGCATCCGCGGGCGCGAACTGGGTCAATTCGAGATACCCGATGTTCCCCGGCAGGATCTCCGCCTTCCGAAATCCAAAGTTGTTCTGCGAGAGCCGGTCGCGGCCCGAGGGGTCTTCGTGCCGCCCGGCCGCCATCGCCGTCTCCTCGGGTGATGCGGGCGGGAGCGCGGCCGTCCTGAAGTGCTTGTCGGGATAGACGGACAAGACGTCGTCCTGCACGGCCTGCAGAAAGACGGCCGGATCGTTCATCGCGTCGTAATCCCCCGAGGCCAGCCTCGTCTTCACGTGGGAGATCATGGCCCGCGCGGTGTCGGGAAACACGTAGGCCGAATCGAGCGCTGTCGCGAGGCTGTCCACCATCGCTGCGCGAATCGCCGCATCAATCGGCGGCAGTTCGCCCGGCCTCGCGAAGCGCATCTGGCCGCTGGCCGGAGCCGCCAACGCGAACACCAAGGACAAAGCGAAAACGGCGCGCCGGAAAAACCCGGCACTCCCTCTGAGTCTCATGATGAACCTCCCTTTCTCACTTGGCGGCGCCGCGGCTCGTTTTGAACCGCATCGTGATCGTGTCGCGCGAGTATTCGGGCGCGGGAAGCGGCGAGCCGGGGACCCGCCGGAAGCCGAGGCGACGATAGAGCCTGAGCGCGGGCCGCAGTCGCGGGCTCGTCCGGAGATAGAGACCGCCCGCGCCCATCTCGGCGGCGCGCTCGATTCCAGCGCGCGTTAGGACGGTGCCGATCCCCCGCCGGCGGTGCGAGGGCGCAACGGCCATCTTCGCCAGCTCCACCGACCCGTCGCGGTGCCGGATCAGCGCGCATGTGCCGACGACCTCCCCGTCGTAGAGCGCAAAGAGGATTCGGCCGCCTCGCGCGATGATCCGCCGGTTGGGATCGGCGAGCACCTCGCGATCGTGCGCCTCGAGCCGGAACTCCTTTCGGATCCACTCCTCGTTCAAGGACCGGAAGCATTTCTTGTACGCGGGGCGGTACTCGGCGATCACGAGACGCTCCCGCGCGGGCAGCCGGAGGCGGGCGCGAACGCGGTCCATGACCGAGCGCTCCCGGTGCGCGCGCTCGATGCGATCGAGGTCGCGGAGCAGG